>RFPR01000052.1 GCA_009928265.1 Pseudomonadota bacterium
GCTGACCGAGCGATGGATCATCTCTGCAAGCGAGCTTTCGAGAGTGATCTCTCGGCTGGTCTAACCACAGCGCGACGCGCTGCGGTCCATGCCTTTGCACTGACTGCTTTGCTTTTCAGTCTACTCGGATGGTCCTCGGATTGTTCTCGGTGGTTTAAAAAGTAGCTGCAGCTATCTCTTGCAAGCTCGCTTGAGGGGGGGCTACCTGCAACCTACGGCCGGTGTCACTGGCCCTCGGCCATGTTTTCTTATTCTCGGCACTCTTCCGTTTCTTGGCTGTCCCCCTCGGTGGTTCGAACAATCTGGTTTGCTAGATCTGCTGATCCTGAAAGTCCTGACGAGTAGGTGATAGGTTCTCCCGCAGAGGCGCAGAGGCGCGGAGGAGTTAGATGGATTCACAGGGATGGAGGGGATGAATGGGATGGGGGCTAGAGTCGAGGGTCGATAGCTGGTGAGGGATACCAGAACAAAGAACCAAGCCCGCGGGAACGGGTGCTAAAGACTGCGTTTATGTCGTAGCACCAAGGGCGTCCGCTTAGGCGGATTGCAGCGAATAAGGGGATATTCTCCGCATAAAATGCGGCGGATATATTGCGCCTTTCTTGACATTGAGGTTGTGCATCTGTATGTATGCGTGTATGAGAACCACGCTTGTTTTGGATGATCCCATCTTTGAGAAGGCAAAGAAGAAGTCAGCTGAGATGGGGGTGACACTCAGCGAATTGACCACCGCTGCTTTGAGGGATTTTTTGTTCGCTAAGAGTGCTCCAACGGGAAATAGGAAACGATTTCTTATGCCTGTCGTGGGAGAGTCAGAAATCATCCACCAGGATCCACAAGAGTTGGCCCGACTCAGGGATGAGGGGAGATAAGCCATGAGAATGCCCGATGTGAACATTCTGATCTATGCCCACCGTCGGGAGGATCCTGCTCATGAGTTTTACAAGTCATGGGTTGAGGATCTGGCCAATGGTGAGGAAAAGTTTGCCCTTTCCATTCTGGTTGCGACGGCGTTTGTCCGGATCGTGACGCACCCCTCGTTTCGTCCTTATCCAACCCCTCTGGTCCAGGCGCTGAGTACGATCGATGCCCTGATTGAAGCCCCTTCATGTATTCTGCTGGGGCCTGGGGAGAATCACTGGGATCTTGTGCGGCGTCTCTGTGCGACGTCAAAAGCGGAGGGTAAATTGGTCGGAGATGCGCAGCACGCCGCGGTTGCTCTGGAAAATGGATGCACTTGGGTGACGCGGGATTCGGATTTCGACCGGTTCAAGGAAAGTGGATTAAGAGTGGAAATCTTGGCTCCTTGACGTTTGGATGCCGGTTATCAGGAAGCTGCTATTTTCTGATTTTAGCCCCTTCTCACAGCGTCTCCTTTTTCCCTTTCCCACCTTTTCAATTTTAAACTTCCCCCCCTAATGCATTCCATCTGTCTTCTCGAATCGGTCAGTCGGACTGACGGGGGGATCTTTGAGGCGGAGTGCGCCCTGCAGCGGGAGTTATCCTTGGGGCAGGAGATCGAAGTCGATGTCGTCGGACTGGAAGATGCTTTCAGTGGGCAGGATGCCTCACGCTGGCTTCCTCTCAAGGCCTACGCGGTGAAGACACGTGGGCCGGGTGCTCTGGGGTATTCGCCAGATCTGCTGGCAGCGTTGGATCCCAAAGCCGATCTGCTCTACGCAGCGACTCTCTGGAAGTATCCTTCCTGGGCTGCGCTCCAGTGGGTGGAACGCACCGGAAAACCGATGATGGCCGCACCTCACGGTTCGCTGGACGCGTGGGCTCTCAAGAATGCTGCCTGGAAGAAGCGGATCGCCGCCGTCCTGTTCAAGGACCGCCAACTTCGTCAGGCGACCTGTCTTCGGGCTCTCTGTACGTCGGAGGCCGAGGCCATCCGAGCGTATCGGCTGACGAACCCAATCGCTATCATTCCCAATGGGGTGGATCTGCCGGAGACAGATCAGGAGTTGGGAGTCGGTAGCTGGGAGCTAGGCGTAAAAAACAAAACATCGACTGCACGTACGCTGTTATTTCTGGGACGCATTCACCCGAAGAAAGGCCTTCCTAATCTCATTCGGGGCTTCAAAAAAGCTCTCCATGCTACACCCTCGACTGCCGACGCGCCCTGGCAGCTCGTCATTGCTGGTTGGGATCAGGGAGGGCATGAGGCGGAGTTGATGAAGCTCTGTGAGGAACTTGGGATAAAAAGTAAAAAGTTAAAAGTGGAAGGTGAAAAAGTCGTAAGTGACATAGCCCTCGCCTCTGGACTCTCGACGCTCGACTCAGAAATCATCTTCTTTGGTCCCGCCTTTGGGAATGACAAGAAGTCACTGCTCAGCACCGCTGATGCCTTTGTTCTTCCCTCGTTCAGCGAAGGATTACCGATGTCGGTGCTGGAGGCGTGGTCCTACAAATTGCCAGTCGTCATGACTCCTGAGTGCAATCTGCCCGAGGGATTTGCCGCTGATGCAGCGATCCGAATCGATACGGGCACCGAAAGTATCGCCCAAGGACTCAACTCACTTTTCTCGATGAGCACATCCGATCTCGAATCAATGGGAGCAAAAGGCAGAGCACTCGTGGAGGAACGCTTCACCTGGAAGACCGTCGCAGCCCAAATGCGTGAGGTCTATGGCTGGATGCTCGGCGGAGGAGCGACACCTTCGTCGGTTGTGAAGTAGGTCAGGGTAGTAAGGGTCTTGAGCCTGGTGTTTAGGAAGTAATTAGTGGGCCGTCGGGTCCACGGCCCGAAGTTGTCAATTTCAGGGGGATACCTTAGCATGTATCCATGAACGCAAGGTCTGTAACTGATTTCCCTGATAGGGTGCCGGCCTCTCCGGAGGTGGTGGCGCGTGCCCTGGAATTAGTCAGGACATTTTCCGAGTGCTTCTGGTTTCGCCATCCCGAGGCCACGGTGCGTTTCACCGACGACGTGAGGCTGGTCATCGAGCACCTCAGGGAATACGGCGACAAGAAGGCTTGGGCTGCCGCTGCAGATCTGCAGCGCAGTCTCTAAAAAAATCCGATCACATGCCTCTGACGGCTTTCCAGAAAGAGGTCATGGCAGTTCTGGCGGGCAATCGTTCGGAGAGTAGTCATGTTGCCGGAGGTTTGGTGCTAAATGCCTCGGATGATTCAGCCCGTTTCTCTCTGGATTTCGATTTCTTTCACGACGCCGTGGAGGATTTGGTTCTCACTAGCGAACGGGATGTGAAAACGCTCGAGAACGCCGGGTTTGTCGTTCAAAAGGTGAAGCGCGAAGGGGAGTGGTCAAAGCCTGTGTCCTTTCGTAAGGCTCATGTCAGCCGGGGATGTGAAAAGGTGGAGCTCGATTGGGCTCAGGATTCTGCTTTCCGGTTTTTTCCCATCGTCCCGGACGAAGTTTTGGGATGGCGACTGCACCTCTTTGACATGGCGACCAACAAGGCGCTAGCCCTCTCGGCCAGGATGGAAACCCGCGACTATGTGGACATCGTGGAACTGACGCGCCATTTCCCGCTTGAATCCATTGTCTGGGCTGCCTGCGGCAAGGATCCGGGATTTAATCCACTCTCGCTTCTCAAGATGATGATCAGGTTCGCTAGAATCGACCCCGCAAAGCTTGAGGAAATTCAGGCCCGCAAGCTTGATCCGATTGCCCTGAAGGAGGAGTGGATCGAGGTCTCCGATAGAGCCCGCGAGGAGATGACCCTGCTGGCTGACGAAAATCCGGACATGCCGATGGGGGTGGCCTTTGTGAACGATCATGGAAATCCCGGATGGATCCGCTCGAATCCCTCCCTGAAAATTCATCATCCGTCACTGCGTGGTTGTTGGCCGGTCATCAGTGGCTAGACAGGGGTGCCCTTCTGTAGTAACTAGAAATGGTGGAAGTACTTGAAGTAAAGCCAGGCGATGACTTCCGCCTCTTCCTGAAATTTAAGGATGGGGTTTCTGGATCCGTTGATCTTTCCTCCTACGTGGGCAAGGGAGTTTTTTCAGCATGGCTTGAGCCCGGGTTTTTCCAAAAAGTGAGTATTACGGAGGAGGGGGCTCTAAAGTGGCCTGGTGGTATCGATCTTTGCCCCGATGCTCTTTACATGCGCATGACCGGGAAAAAGCCCGAGGATCTTTTTCCTTCGCTGATTGGGAATTTTGCGCATGCCTGAAATCTCTAGATTTTACGGCATCGTCATTCAGATTTATTACGGCGATCATGCTCCGGCCCACTTTCACGTCACTTACTCGGGGCAAAAAGCCGTCATCGATATCGAATCGCTCGCTCTGATCGAGGGTGCTCTGCCGCCTAGAGCAATGGGTCTTGTGATCGAATGGGCAACGATCCATCGGGATGAATTAAGAGAAGCATTCAAGCAGGCGGTGCAGATGCAGCAGCCTAACAAGATCGATCCTCTTCCCTAGTCATCTTATCATCCCATCCCCATGAGACTCGATCGCTACGATAATTCGGATTTTTCCCGTGGAGCCTCGAAGCTCACCGAGGTTCTTTGGTGGGTGGTGCGCTCGCTGATTTTCGCTGCGTGGTTTCCGATCCCCTCAGGAATCAAGGTTACGGCTCTCCGTGCCTTTGGTGCGAAGGTGGGTAGGGGTGTCGTGATCCGCTCGCGGGTGAACATCACGTTTCCGTGGAGGCTCACGATCGGGGATCATGTCTGGATTGCAGACGAGGTCCTGATCCTGAGTCTCGCCCCCGTGACGATCGGATCCCATGTCGTGATCTCCAATCGAGCCTTCCTCTGCACGGGGTCGCACCGCTTTCGCTCCGAAAACTTCGACCTTGTCACCAGGCCGATCACGGTCGGAAACGGTTGCTGGATTGCTTCTCAAGTCTTCATTGCTCCCGGCGTTACGCTCGCCCCCAACACAATGTGCGCCGCCGGTGCCGTGGTTCTAAAGGATGCCGGACCTGATGTGCTCTTGATTGGGAATCCGGCGATTCCAAAAGCGCGAGGATGAAAAAAGTCATCCTTCCGGTGGCGCTGGTCCTGGTGGCCTGCGCTTTTTTTATGCCCAGGGGGGATGGGTTCCGTCGATTTTGGGAGAAGTGGCTCGTGGTTTCGGTACCCATGGCGCATGCCGATGCCCTGATCGTGCTGGGCGGGGAGCCCTTGGCAAGGCCTCAGGAAGCGGCCCGGCTCTATAGGGAGGGAATTGCGCCGCTCGTCTTCGTCTCGGGAGTTGGGGATCACATGGAAAGTCGCCGGATCCTGATCCGGAACGGGGTGCCCGATGCGGCGATCCGTATCGAACCGGATTCCTTTTCCACCTTCACCAACGCGCGTTATCTCAGGCCTCTCCTGCGATCGGACGGGATCCGATCGGCGCTTATCGTGACTTCGCCATTCCATACGCGCCGCGCCCTGGCGACGTTCCGCAGGGTGATTCCGGGCGTCCTCTTTGGTGTCACCGATGTCTCGATCGGCTGGTGGAGCCGCCCGGAGGGGCAGGGAGATGTGAACAGGTTCGCAGCGATCGAGTTCCTCAAGACGGTGGAGTATTGGCTTTTCTACGGGATTGCCCCATTCACTTATCCGCTGGAGAGTCACGCTGTTAAGCAGATCCGTAAAGCGGGTCTGAACCGCCGATCTACCGCTTTTCCTAAAAGACTTCAGCCTTCAGTTTAAACGCCCCCCATTCATGCCCTCGATTCTTTTCATCAACAGGGTCTATCCGCCGGACAGCGGGGCTACTGGGCGTGTGCTGGAGCAGGCTGCGGTAACATTAACAGGGGCCGGTTGGGGGGTGACCGTTTTGTCGACGGCAGGCGATCAGCCTGGCCCTAGCACCGTTGTGCGAGATGGAGTCAAAGTAATCAGGGCGGGAGGATTTTTTTCCAAATCGTCGCTGGGGGCGCGTGCCGCGGGGTATGCCCTGATGATTCCTTCCATGCTCCTGAAGGCCCTGATGCTTCCTCGTGCGGATGTCGTCGTTACCATGACCGATCCGCCGATGCTTGCGGTTATCGGACCTGTCCTCCGTCTGTTCAAGGGATCGAAACTCGTGCACTGGGCGCAGGATCTTTATCCCGAGGTGGCGGAGGAGGCAGGTGTGTTCAAACGAGGAGGCCTGTTAGCGGGCGTGATCCGTGCTTTCTCATCGGCCTCACTGAAGTCACATGATCTGGTTGTCTCGGTAGGCAGATGTATGTCCGAAAGACTCTCTCTCCGGGGGATCCCATCGGAGCGGATCAGGTTGATTCCCAATATCGGCATGGAGAGGGATATCGTTCCCTGCGTGAGCCGGGGGAATCCCTTCAGAATCCGTAACGGTATTGCTCCAGAAACTCTCCTTGTGATGTATTCCGGCAATCTGGGTAGGGCCCATGAGTTTGAGACGGTGCTGGAGGCGGCCCGTCTGCTGAAGGATCAGGGTGAGCAGGGGATTCTCTTTCTGTTTGTGGGTGAGGGGCCTTCCCGATTGCTTGTCGAGCGGGAGGCCGCTGCAGCGGGATTATCGAATGTCCGGTTCCTGCCATCCCAGCCCGGAGCAGAGATCTCTGAGAGTCTCGGGGCGGCGGATCTTCATCTCGTGACGATGCGGCAGGGAATGTCCGGACTCGTGGTGCCGAGCAAGTTCTACGGGGTGCTGGCAGCGGAGCGGCCCTGCCTTTTCGTTGGGCCTTTGGACTCTGAGGTGGCCCGGGTGATCCGTGAGGTAGGCTGCGGAGAGACTATCGGTATCAGCGAGGGTGCCAAGTTGGCCTTGACCATCCAGGCTTACAGGGATGAGCCCCATCGTATCTTTGAGGATGGGAGGCGTGGCCTGCAGTGGTTGCAGCGTCAGTCTGATACTGGGAGCCAATTCCTGCAGTGTCTGGAGAATCAAAACTGTCTCTCTAAGAAGTGATTGCGAATTTTGCGTGCGATGGTTAGAGATTAAATCATTCCAGTGGTCGCCCCACCTGACCGCCATGTCCAGTTCCTCCTTTAATCTACCCTCTCAAGGAGCAGCCGATTCCCCTGGCAATCCAGCAGGATCCTCCTTCCAGTTACGCCGTAGACGTCAGAAATTCAGTCAGATTCTCTTCACTCTGCTCCTGCCCTGCGGCGATGTGGCGCTGTGGATTGGCTGCTATTTTGGCCTCAGTAATGTCACAGGATCCTACAACATCATCACGCCTGCCTCATATCTGATTCCTATGGCGATCATCATGGGAAGTCTCCTGATGATCGGCGGGTATCGTTCGAAAACCGATTTCATCTCCCTGCGTTATGCCAGCGAGCATCTGATCGCCTGCCTCTTCGCTCTTTTTGCAGCGATGATTGCGGTTTATTTCTTTGTCTCCTTCGGTCCGCATGCCACATCGAGTCGAGCCATCTTCATCGCCTCGGTGTTTCTTTTCGCTCCGGGTTCGCTACTGATCCGCCGTTGGATTTCCTTTTTCAATCAAGGCGATCCCTCCAATACAAAGCTTCTTATCATCGCTGATGAGAAGATCGGGCCTGTTTTTCACAAGGCCTATGAGGCGAGTGGACAGCGGCAAGCGGTTCGCTATGTCGCCGCTCAGAAGGAACTGCGCGGCAAACCGGTGGCCGGAGAGGGGACTCCAGCGCCATTTGTGGAGGCAGCCCATCTGCTACCTCATCTCAACCGCGAGAGTGCGGCTGATTATGAGGCGGTCGTGGTGGCGGCGGACCTATCAAAGATGGATCCAAAAATCCTCCATCGGTTGGGGGTCATTAATTTCGATGAGGTACCGGTTTACACGACGGAGACATTTTACGAGACCTACTGGAAAAGAATTCCGATCGACCTGATCGCGCCCTCTTGGCCACTGGAGTCAGAGTTCAATCTCGTTCAGCACTCGGTTTACGGATCAATCAAGCGCATGCTGGACGTGCTGACGGCCTTGCTCGTTCTCATTATCGCGGCCCCCTTCCTGGTGATTGTCGCTCTGGCCATCCTGATTCTGGACGGAAGGCCGATTTTTTATTCCCAGCCTCGAACGGGGTTGCATCAGAAAATCTTCACCCTCTTCAAGTTCCGCACCATGAAGGTGGGGAGTGACAAGGGGGACGGCTACACCCGTGAGGGGGATGTCCGGATCACGGCGCTCGGTTCCTTCCTGCGCAAGACCCGGCTAGATGAGTTTCCCCAGCTCTGGAATGTCCTGCGCGGGGACATGAGCATGATCGGACCTCGCGCTGAGTGGACAAGGTTGGTAGAGGACTACGAACGGCAGATCCCCAACTACCACTTCCGCCATCTGGTGAGACCCGGTATCTCGGGATGGGCCCAAGTGAATTATCCCTATGGTGCCAATCTGGAGGATACCATGCAGAAGCTTTCCTATGACCTTTTCTATATCCGGAATTTTTCCCTGCGTTTGGACGCCGAGGTGCTGCTGAAGACTCTCCATGTGATGTCGTTTGGCAAGGGGAGGTAGGGGTGGCTGAAGGGGTCGGTGGATTCAGGATTAGGAATTCAGGATTCAGGGAAGCGTTATACCCCAGGAGTCCTTGCGTCACCGTGAGGAAAGTCTGCCCCGATGATCAGCAATCAATCGGCCTCGTTCTTGATTCCTCCTCTTCTTGAACCGAGACTACGGTATGTCCCTTGATCGTCCGCGGAAGAGTGTCTGGATTTTTCCGGCTGTATTGCTCGCGCTGACTTGGTTCGCTGTGATCCGCCTCCTGTGGGGGGACTGGAGGATCGATCCCCAATACGGCTACGGCATGGTGGTTCCCCTGTTGATGCTAGGCCTTCTTTTGAAGAGGATACCGGACAGTCCTGCCCCGCACTCTAGCCGTGTGATGTTCTTTGGAGCGGGGGGGGCTGTGATGATCGCGGCGAGTCTGAGTCTTGCGATCACGATCCCGCTGGCCGAAGCCAATCCCGATTGGCGTCCCATGGGACTTCTGGCTTCCCTGATGGCGGTGGCGATCAGTCTGTCCACGCTCTATCTCATGGGAGGTAGGTCTTGGCTCCGGCACTTTGCCTTTCCATTTTGCTTCTTCCTGATCGCGGTGCCTTGGCCGAGGAATTTCGAGCAATCGGTCATGGGAGGGCTCATGTCGTGGAATGCCGCCGCCACCCTGGAGATCCTTCATTGGTTGGGCTACGAGGCTCTGCGACAGGGAAATCTCATCGTGATTCCCTCCGGCGTGCTGGGGGTGGAAGAGGCCTGCAGCGGCGTTCGTTCGCTCCAAAGCGGGATCATGGCCTCGCTCTTTTTCGGCGAAATCCTGCGGCTTGTGGGCTGGAATAGAGTGATACTGATCGGAGTCGCGATCGGTGCCGCGCTGGTGGGCAATATCATCCGCAGCTCTCTCCTTGCCGTGGTGGCTTCCCGTCAGGGTATTGCAGCGGTGGCTGCATGGCATGATCCGGCTGGGATCCTGGTCCTGCTCGTGACATTCGGTGCGGTGGTGCTCTTCGCATATCGCTGGAAGGGTGTGGTCGTTTCATCCGGTTCCCGTGGCGGAATGGCTACCTATGCTCAACCAGGGCGGGGATGTGTTGCCATTTTCCTCATAGCCTCCTGTCTTTTGATCACCGCGTCGCTCGGCTCGGAAATCTGGTACCGTCTGCACGAATCGTCGTCCTCCGGTCTGCGTCAATGGTTCCTGCACCCCCTCGGCAAGGAGCGCGGAGCATCCCGGGTGGTGATTCCCCCGCAGACACTGAAGATGCTTTTTTATCCCGAGGGTTTTTCCGAACGATGGCTCATCGGCGACAATGCGGGCGGCCAGACTTTCTACTTCCGCTGGCCGGCGGGAAGGACATCCCAGCAGGCCGTCACGATGCATCGTCCCGAGGTCTGCCTCTCCAGTATCGGGATGAAGCTGATCAGGCCCCTGCCATCCCGTGATTATTCCTCCGAGGGAATCACGATCCCGTTCCGGTCCTGGCTTTTCGAGCAGAGGGGAGTCCCCGTTTATGTTTTTCAGGCCCTGATCGAGGAGGGTAGGGCTGGGAGCGGGATGACAAGCCAGCTTGACGATTCTCTGCGAGGGCGACTGCGTTCCGTTCTGGAGGGCAGAAGAAACAGGGGCCAGAGAATGATCGAGGTGGCCTGCTGGAACCTTCCTGACGCTCAATCCGCAGGGGAAGCTCTCGATCGTTACCTGCAGGGAGCATTGACCGTGGAGATGATCGCGGCTCCGATGAAGCGCTGATCAATCCCTCATCCCCAATGTCATGACCAACCCGAGTCCGGAAAGTCCGTTCCATCAGAATGGCGAGGAGCTACCCGATTACTCGGAGGAGTCGCTGCGGCCACCAGTCCAAGATTCGTGGTTCAAGGATCAGCGTAAGAGAAAGACAATGCTGCGTCTGGCTCTGGCGCTGCTCGTCCTGCTGTGTCTTGTCCCCCTGTACCGTGGCATCAAGGAGTGGAGGGCCTCCTCCCTGATGGCGAAGTCCGGCGAGGCCTTCGCAATTGGTGATTCCGAGAGGGGGGTCTCCCTGCTGAAGCAGGCCCTGGCCCTGGCGCCTGGTAGCCTGCGCATCCAACATGCCGTGGAACTCTACAATGCCCGTGCCGGAGACACAGCATCTCTCGAGAAACTGATCGCAAGAATGAAGTCGGGAGGCTCCGATGATCAGGAGTTGATGGGAATCGCCGAAATCTCAGCCATGAAGGATCGCCGAGATGTGGCGCGAGAGGCGCTGGGGTTGCTTTCCCTCAAGTCTGGAAAAAAGGGATTTCTGAGACGCTCATTGCTGGAGGCCTCCCTGACAGCGAGGGAACGCAGTTTTCCGGAGGCAGCCGATTTCTGTATCCGTCGTGCGGGCGAGGCCCCCTCACGGGAAGATGCCGGGTATCTACGGACCCAGGCCGCTCTTGATCTTCTCTCGTTGAGGGATACTCCGGATACTCCGCGTATCCTAGATCTGCTGCACGGCGTGATTTCCGAAAAGAACGCTGCTTCGATCGCTGCCTGGAGGATCATGGCCCAGCTCCTGCTTGCCCCACCGCAGGGAATCTCCATTCCGAATGCCAGTGACGAGGCCATGAGCTTGTCCCGGGTCTTCAAATCGTTGCCCGGGGTAAAACCGTCAGATGAGCTGATGGCTGCCGATCTGGCGATCAAGGGTGATCCCTCAACAAAGGAAGCGGTCGTGGCCAGACTGGTCAAGGCACGGCGGCTGGCACCCAGGGATGCCCAACTCGATCTGGCCCGCTGGCTGAATGGCAGGGGATGCCAGAAGGAAGTGATCGCGATGGCGGGAACCGACCGGCCGGCCAACGACACGGACTGGTTGCTGGTTGTATTGGATGCCAAGAGCACCCTAGGCGATTTGAAGGACATCCCCCGCATGCTGGCGACTCCTGCAGGGTCCGGCATTCAGGATGCGGTGAGGCATCTCTATCTTGCCAGGATTGCCATGATGAACGGCGACGATAGCATCGCCGAGCAGGAGTGGAGGAATGTCGGGGCCTCGCTGCATCTCGAGAAACCCGCGACGCTGGCCTATATCGCGGGATATGAGGAGCAGATCGGGGCTTACGAACGTGCCGCCCGGACCTACCGTGAAATGGCTGATAGGGAGGAGACCAAGGTGAATGGGTTGGTGGGGCTGATTCGGTGCCAACCCCGCGATGCCTCGGCAAAAAAACTGATTCCTTTCTATGAGGAACTTGAGGTCGCCCTGCCTGAGAATCAGGATGTCGCCTGTGATCTGACCTATCTTCGATTGCTTGCAAAGGATGATGTGGTATCGGCGGCAGCAAAGGCGGAGAAGTTGTTCCTAGCGCAACCTAACGCCCTGACCCGCCTGAGTGCAGCTGCACTAGGACGTCTCAGGACCGGTGATACAGCCGGTGCTTTGGAGATTTATCGGGACAAGGAGATCAATTGGAACGGGTCTGCGGCACCTTGGCGGGCCATCCGTTGCGCGGTGCTTGAGGCGAACGGGATGAGTGACGAGGCCCTCTGGGCAAGCATTACCCCGGCATTACTGCGGCCTGAGGAGAAATCGTTGATTTCTTCAGGTGCAAATTCTGGCCATGGGGGCAAAGATTCCAAAAAATAACGCAGGATCCAGAACACCCCCCGATGTCTGATTCCTGCGTTATGTCTCCGAAGAGATATTTAGAATCTGCATGAACTTACATGTTAACGCAACGGAATCTTTGTGACGATTTTGACGAAATGCCGGGAGGGAGTCATTCTCCCCTTCATGAGTTGCCCGAATTTCGAACTGGTGACCCTGCGTGGGGGAGGGAAGAGTATTCGCTCGGTAGCCCACGGGGAGACAATGCATATTGGCACCGATCCGGTTACGGAAGCCTCCGAACTGCACATTCGTCAGCAAAAGATCGCTGAGCGTGGCACCTTATGGAATGGCCCTGGTCCCTTCGCTATCTGGGATGTCGGACTCGGCCCGGCGGCCAATGCAGTAGCCTGTATCACGGCACTACAAGGAGCTGGAGTTGAGGCTGAGATTCACAGCTTCGAAATCGATACCGAGGTTCTGGAGTTTGCCCTGCGGCATTCCCGGGAACTCGGTTATCTCGCCGGATGGGAGTCAGCTGTGGAGCGCCTGCTTGCGGAGGGGCACTCGGAACCGCTTCCCGGAGTGAGCTGGATCCTGCACCGGGGTGATTTCTCGCTGATGGCACCGGCGGTCACGCCACCCTCGGCCATTCTGTTTGATCCCTATTCACCAGCCCGTAATCCGGAGATGTGGAATTTTGGGACTTTTCAAATGCTACGGGCAAGTGCGAGGGAGGAGATACCCTGCGTGCTCACCAACTACACCCGCTCTACCTCGGCAAGGGTGACTATGTTGATGGCTGGTTGGTTTGTAGGCAGGGGGGTGCCCACCGGGGAGAAGGAGGAAACGACAGTCGCGGCAAACCGCCTGGATCTTCTGGAGGATCCTCTCGATGCGGCTTGGCTCTCCCGAGTCCTTTCATCTACCAATTCCGCACCTCTCCGTGGCCGACTTTATGGAAGGGACCCCATCTCTGCGGAGGATTACGCCTTGTTGGCCGCGCTTCCCCAATTTGAGGGGGCTTGAGGGTTCAACCCCAGAGGTTCCGGTCGAGGCTTCTGTAGCCGAGAGCCTCCAGCAGGTGGTCGGGCAGGATCATGTCGCTTGCTGCGAGATCGGCGATTGTCCGCGCAACCTTGAGGATTCGATCATATCCCCGGGCGCTGAAGTTGAGATCCTCCATCGCGTTTTTCAGAAGCTCGTTGCCTCGCTCATCGAGTCGGCAATGTTCCCGGAGTTGGGTATGGCTCATCCGGGCGTTGCATGTGGCTTTCCGTGAGCGGGCGAGTCGCTTTCTTTGAATCTCCCGGGCTTTCAAAACTCGTGATCGCATGGTCGCCGAGGATTCTGCAGGAGTGCTTCCGGTTAACTCCGCATACTCGACGGCCGGAGCCTCGACATGGAGATCGATCCGGTCAAGCAGCGGTCCGGAGATTTTCCTGCGGTACCGCTCCACCTGCCCAGGAGAGCAACGGCACTGTCGCTTCGGGTCACCATGATGACCGCACGGACAGGGATTCATGGCCGCGACCAGCATGAAGGCAGATGGAAAGGTCATCGTGCCAGAGGCACGGGAAACGGTGACTTTTCCGTCTTCCAGCGGTTGACGTAGCACCTCGAGCGTGGAGCGATGGAATTCGGGCAACTCGTCGAGAAAGAGGACTCCGTTATGGGCCAGACTCACCTCGCCGGGCGTGATATTGGCAGTGCCGCCCAGTAGTCCGATGTCGGAAATCGTGTGGTGAGGATCGCGGAATGGGCGATGCCGGAGAACCGCTTCCCCAGCTGGCAGAAGTCCGCACACGGAGTGGATCTTGGTGGTCTCGATTGCCTCCTCCAGGGACATCGTCGGCATGA
>RFPR01000053.1 GCA_009928265.1 Pseudomonadota bacterium
GGTCTGGCTTCGGACGACCAGCCCGTGGAACTCTGGGATGACCTGGATCAGTTCATCCTCCTTGAGGCCGGTTTTGACGACCACCTCGACAACACCCCCTTCGGCAAGGGCTTCGACTCCAAGGCTGGAGACGGGATCGGCGACTAGGACTTTGGGAGTGGTGCTCATGGTGAAAAGTAGGTTGTTGTGTTTGGAAAACGGACCGGCCCCGTGACACGGGAGCGATGCTTTCGGTAAAGGAGAGATTATTACAGGGAGTTGGCCTCGGCATCAAACGGGAAACAAAAAAAACGGGCCTGAGAAGCGGTTGCGAGTATTATCGTGGCTGCACCATGGACTCCAGCCCATCGCAAAACCCATCAGAACACGAGTCGGCGTCCCTCTCCGGGGAAGAGTCCACCCCTGCTCAATGGAAGCGTCGTAGTCGCTCGAGTCGGGGATCATTGCTTTCAGGACGGGAGCGATCCCGTGGTAAATCACGGGGTTCGCGTGGGAAAAGGCAGACAAAGCAGCAGCGTTCCGAACGCCTGATGGTGATTGTTTGTTTTCTTCTCGGGTTATGCGTGGCCGGTTTCGCTGGGTTCGTGATCGGCAGGAAGGCGACCAAGCCCACCTCCGATATTCCGGTTCTCTCGACCGAGATCGTTCCCACGATCGAATCCGAGGGTAAGCTTGATGCCGCCTTTTCGGATCTACGTGGGGATCATGCCAAGAAAGCTCTTATGGCATTTCAGGAAGTCCAGTCGTCACAGCCCGGGTTATACGGGATCGATTTCCTGGTTGGTTATGCCGCCCACTTTGCAGGAGAACCGGCCCTGGCCCGCCAGTCGTTCCTGACGGCCGTAGGCAAGAAGGAACTCAATGAGGAGTCCGAAGCCATGCTCGCTCTGGGGGATCTTTCCAAGGATGGGGTGGGTGCTTCCGGAGCGTTTGTCTCGGATCCCGTTGCCGCCGCCGAATCCGCCCTCCGCCACTACGCCTCAAGGCGTCCGCTCGATCCCCGCGCTTATTACTTCTGCGCCGAAATGCTCCGTGCCAAGGGATCCTACCGGTCGGCTGGCGAGTTAATGGCCAAGGCTCTCGGAAGGACCGATCCCCGTTTTGACGCTCGTCTGATCGAGGCTAAGATGACTCTGGCACGTCTTCAGAACGAGCCTCCCAAGGAAGCGCCTTCTCTCTCCTCGGTGACCTCTCTGGACGGACCTGGAGCGCTGGCGGCCGCCTATGCCGCGTTCACCATGAAACGCTCCGAGGAAGGGATTCTGTTCCTTGAGAGGGCATCGGAGTTTTACCCCGGAATCCTTTTCACCGAACTCATGAAGGATCAGGCCTTCGATGAATTCCGGACAGACTCCAGACTCCGCGAGTTTTTGAAAAAGCACTGAGCTCGATCGGGGTCCGTTTCTTGCTTCACGCTGCTTGTCACCTGAAAAAGTTTCACCAAACCGGAAAAACGTCTTGATTCCAACGTGGTGTCAATTTTTCCTCATGGGCTCCCTTCGGGGTAGCCACTTTCTCTGTTTTTCATGATCCTTTCCCTTCTTCCGATCGCCAGTGCCGAACTTGGTGCTGAGACCCCCGAGTTTCTGAGTCGCTCCTTTCTTCATTGGTTGACCAACTCAATCCTCGTCACCGCGATCGTGCTCGGTGTCATCGTTTGGATCGTCCGTTCCTGCACCCGCAGGATCGAGGTCATCCCCGGCATCGGACAGAATTTTCTGGAGGCTGTTGTCGAGGGATTTTACGGAGCTGTCGACGGATTGCTTGGCCATAAGCTTGCTCAAAAGGCATTCCCCCTGCTCGGCACGCTATTCATCTTCATCCTGATTTCCAATTGGTTCGGACTCCTTCCCGGAGTCGGCTCGATCGGCTGGCACGAGGGTGAGAAGTTCGTTCCTCTTTTGCGTCCCGGAACCGCCGACATGAACATGACGATCGCGATGGCGGCCGTCTCGATGGTCCTCTGGTTCTTTTGGACCATGCAGGTGACAGGCCCGGTGGCCTTCATCAAGGAGATCTTCGGGGTCAAGGGGGGCATGACCGGTCCGATCCTCTTCCTGCTTGTTCCGCTCTTCCTTTTCGTTGGAGTTCTGGAAGTTGTCTCCATCCTGGTCCGACCAGTATCTCTTTCCCTGCGTCTTTATGGCAACGTCTTCGCGGGTGAGAACATGCTCGCCACGATGATCAACATCGGTCACCTCTTCCACGCCCCCAACTGGCTCTGCCAGGTGCTCAGTTGCATCGTTCCGGTACCCTTCTACTTCCTTGAACTCCTGATAGGGTTCCTTCAGGCCATGGTTTTCACCCTGCTGGTGCTCGTTTACCTCCAACTCTCCACCAGTCACGAGGAACACTGATCGATTTATTAAAAGACTTTTGAACGCCGGGACCATGCAGGACGTGGACGGCTGCTCGAAAAACAACACCAACCCAACCATACCAACTACATGATTACCACCATCCTCGCTGAGGCCGTCACCGCGGCCGGAGTCACCGGCAGCTTTACCCTCGGCGTTGCCGGCGCCGGATCTGCCATCGGTATCGGCCTCATCGGAGCCCGCATGGTCGAGGCCATCGGCCGCAATCCCGGCACCCTGCCTAAGGTCCTCATGATCGGCATTCTGACGATCGCTCTGGCCGAGGCCATCGCGATCTTCGGTCTGATCTTCGCCTTCCAGGGACGCTAAGTGACCCCTTCTGCCGGAGGGCGCCTTCCCGAAAAGGGTAGGCGCCCCGAGGCGTCCTTTTCCCGAGACCACGCACCAAGAGAATCACCCGCAGATGTTCACCCAAATTTTCCAGCAGTTCGGAGTCGATTGGCCGCATTTCATCGCCCAGTTGGTTCTCTTCCTCGTCGTTTACTTTGTCCTCAGCAAGTATGCCTTCGCGCCGCTCCTGAAGATTTTGGACGAGCGCCGCAAGCGCATTGAGGAGTCGCAGCTCAACGCCGAGAAGATCAAGAAGCAGCTCGCCGAGGCGGAGCTCCGCTATCAGGAGATTCTCCGCAAGGCCAACGACGACGCCCAAGTGCTTCTCGAGGAATCCCGCAAGAACAACGAGGCCTTCTCCCAGCGCGAGATGGAGAAAGCCGTTAAGGAATCCGCTGCCATTGTTGAGCGTGCCCGTCACGAGATTGCCTCCGAGCGAAACCGCATGGTTGACGAGGTGAAGCGCGAGATGACCGGACTCATCATCAAAACCACCGCCAAAGTTGCTGGCAAGGTTCTCTCCGCTGAGGATCAGAAGCGGCTCTCCGAAGAGGCCGCCAAGGAACTCGCCGCCTGATTTTAAACCCAGACCACTTCTCCCATGCAGATCCCCAAGGAAGCCCGACGCAAGGCACGCGAACTCTTCGATGCCACCCTTGACGGGTCGGGTCGTCCCGACGCCTCGAGGACGCTTTCCATTGCGGATCTGTTGGTGAAATCGGCCCCGCGCCACACCCTTCAGATCCTGAGGGAATTCACCCGTCTCGTGCGCCTCGAAAGTGCTAAGCACCATGCCGTCATCGAGAGTGCCGCGGCCATCGACGAGAGTGCCCGTGAGGCGATCGTCAAGTCCCTGCGCGCCCGCGACGGAGGAGAGGTGACCGTTGAGACAAAGGTCGATCCTTCACTCATCGGAGGAGCCCGCATCCGCCTCGGCAGCGAGGTCTGGGACACCTCCGTCCGCTCGCGTCTCGCAACCCTTTCCTGAACCGAACCAACCAATTTTCCACCACTCACCAACCACACACCATGAGCAACCTCCTGCAAGAACTTGAAGCCAAGATCGATGGCCTCGCCAACTCCACCGTCACCAAGTCCAACGTCGGCACCGTCCGCGAGATCGGCGACGGCGTCGCCCGCATCGAGGGACTCGGCGGCGTCATGCTCAACGAGATGCTCGAGTTCCCAGGCGGCCTCTACGGTCTCGCCCTGAACCTTGAGGAGACCGAGGTTGGAGCCATTATCCTCGGCGACTACACCACGATCTCTGAGGGTGACGAGGTAAAGACCACCGGCCGCCTCCTGCAGGTACCCGTTGGAAAGGAGCTCCTCGGCCGCGTCGTCGACGCTCTGGGACAGCCTATCGACGGCAAGGGACCCGTTCAGGCCAAGGCCAACTATCCCGTCGAGAAGATCGCCCCCGGAATCATCAAGCGCCGTTCGGTCAGCCAGCCCCTCTCCACCGGTATCATGTCGGTTGACGCGATGATTCCTATCGGCCGCGGCCAGCGTGAGCTCATCATCGGTGACCGCGCCACCGGCAAGACCACGATCGCCATCGACACGATCATCAACCAGGCCAACATCAACCGCGCCGCCGAGGCCGCTGGTGATCCCTCCTTCCGCCCTGTCTACAGCATCTACGTCGCCGTTGGTCAGAAGAACGCCAACATCGCCCGTGTTGTCGACACCCTCTCCCAGCACGATGCGCTGAAGTACACGATCATCGTCTCGGCTCCTGCTTCCGACAGCGCCACCAACCAGTACCTGGCCCCCTTCTCCGGCGCGGCCATGGGCGAGTGGTTCATGGACAATGGCATGGACGCCCTGATCGTGTTCGACGATCTCTCCAAGCACGCCGTGGCCTACCGCCAGGTCTCCCTGCTCCTCAAGCGTCCCTCCGGACGCGAGGCGTATCCCGGCGACGTCTTCTATCTCCATAGCCGCCTGCTCGAGCGTTCCGCCCGACTCAGTGAGAAGGCTGGAAACGGTTCGCTCACTGCGCTCCCGATCATCGAGACCCAAGCAGGTGACGTCTCGGCCTATATCCCGACCAACGTGATCTCGATCACCGACGGCCAGATTTATCTCGAGACCGACCTTTTCTATCAAGGCATTCGACCAGCTATTTCGGTGGGTCTCTCCGTCTCTCGCGTCGGTTCCGCCGCGCAGATCAAGGCTGTGAAGCAGGTTGCAGGAAAGATCAAGGGTGACCTCGCCCAGTTCCGCGAACTGGCTGCTTTCGCCCAGTTCGGCAGCGATCTCGACGCCCGCACCAAGGCCCAGCTTGACCGCGGTCAGCGCATCGTGGAGCTCTTCAAGCAGCAGCAGTACAATCCGCAGCCTGTGGAACTTCAGGTCGCCGTCCTCTGGACGATGCAGAAGGGATACTTCGACGCGATCGCTGTCGACCGCGTAAAGGATTTCCAGAAGCAGCTCACCGAGTTCTTCACGACCCGCAAGGATTCGATCCTCGCTGCAATCCTGAAGAAGGGTGCCGTCGACGCCGAAATCGAGAAGGATCTCACCGCCGCTGTCGAGGAGTTCAAGGTCCTTTTCCGCTAACTCTAAGCCCAGAAACCCGACGTTCCGGAAACCGAGCCCTCCATGGCCAACCTCAGAGACATCCGCCGACGCATCAAGTCGGTGAAGAACACCGCCCAGATCACCAAGGCGATGCAGATGGTCGCCGCTGCCAAGATGAGGAAGGCGCAGCAGGCAGCGCTCGCTGGTCATCCCTATTCGCAGGTTCTGGATCGCGTGCTGGTCTCGCTCCGTGATCACGTGAGCGAGGGGGCGCATCCCCTGCTCGAATCGCGGCCAGTGAAGAAGAGTCTCGTTCTGCTCGTTACGACGGACAAAGGTCTCTGCGGGGCCCTCAACACGAACATCCTCCGCGAGGCTGCCACCCTGGATCACGAGTCCACGGTGTTTGTCGCTAGCGGCAAGAAGGGAGCTTCTTTCCTGGCCCGCACCGGGCGGAACATGATCGCCGACTTCGCGTTACCAGACAGTCCGACCTTCCTGCAGACCAAGGCGATTTCCAAGTTCTGCCTCGAGAAGTTCCTCTCCGGTGAGGTCGACAGCGTCTCGGTGCTCTATCCGAAGTTTGTCAACACGCTAACCCAGAAGCCGCTCCTCGTTCCCATGCTTCCGATCTCCTCCGAGGCCGCGCAGGGCAAGGGCGAGCACGTAGAGGGCGGAGCGCAATACCTCTTCGAACCCGACGCCGACGGCGTTCTCGACGCGGTGCTTCCCTATTATTTCCACTTCTCCGTCTTCCAGATGATTCTCGATGCGAGGGCCTCGGAGCAAAGCGCCCGCATGGTCGCCATGAAGAGCGCCACCGATAACGCAAAGGGCCTCGTGAAGGACCTCACGCTGGAGTACAACAAAGCCCGCCAAGCCGCCATCACCACCGAACTCCTCGAGATCACCACCGCCCAGATGGCGCTGGCCTAACCCGAATATTACTCAACCCCAACCACCGTTCTCATGAGCAACACAGGCACCATCGTCCAAATCATCGGCCCCGTCATCGACGCGGAGTTCAACACCAAGGAGGGCGCCCTGCCCAAGATCTACGACGCCCTCGAGGTCGATTACACCCTCGATGGGAAGTCATCCAAGGTGACCCTCGAGGTCCAGCAGCACCTCGGCGAGAACTGGGTGCGTGCCATCGCCATGTCCTCCACAGAGGGCCTCAAGCGCGGCATGCCCGTCCGTGGCCTCGGTCGCCCGATCTCCGTTCCCGTGGGGGAGGGGGTTCTCGGTCGCATCTTCAATGTGCTGGGTGAGCCGACCGACGAACGCGGTCCCGTCAAGGCCGACAAGATTCTCCCGATCCACCGCGGCGCCCCGCCGCTTGTCGATCAGGATACCAAGGCCCAGGTTCTGGAGACCGGCATCAAGGTCATCGATCTGATCTGTCCCTTCACCAAGGGCGGCAAGGTGGGCGCTTTCGGTGGCGCTGGCGTCGGCAAGACCGTCGTCATCATGGAGCTCATCAACAACATCGCCAAGGGCCACGGCGGTTACTCGCTTTTTGCAGGAGTCGGCGAGCGTACCCGCGAGGGTAACGATCTCTACGGCGAAATGATCGAGTCCGGTGTTATTGCCGTCCAGAAGGACGAGAAGGGTCATCCGGTGAAGGATGCCGACGGCAACTTCGTTCTCCTCGACCAGGGATCCAAGGTTGGTCTGGTCTATGGCCAGATGAACGAGCCTCCTGGAGCCCGTCTCCGCGTCGCGCTCACCGCGCTCGCCATGGCCGAATACTTCCGCGACGAGAAGAACCAGGACGTGCTTCTCTTCGTCGACAACATCTTCCGTTTCTCGCAGGCCGGTTCCGAGGTCTCCGCGCTTCTTGGCCGTACCCCGAGCGCCGTTGGTTACCAGCCGACCCTCGCCGCCGAGATGGGCAACCTTCAGGAGCGCATCACCTCGACTAAGAACGGATCAATCACTTCGTTCCAGGCTGTTTATGTCCCTGCAGACGATCTCACCGATCCCGCACCGGCAAATACTTTCGCCCACCTCGATTCCACAATCGTGCTCGAGCGCTCCATCGCGGAGCTTGGTATCTATCCGGCCGTTGATCCTCTTGCCTCGACCTCCAAGGCCCTCGCGCCAGAGATCGTCGGCGAGGAACACTACGCGGTCGCCCGCGGCGTGCAGAAAGTTCTCCAGCGTTACAAGGACCTGCAGGACATCATCGCGATCCTTGGCATGGACGAGCTTTCCCCTGAGGACAAGCTCACCGTCTACCGCGCCCGTAAGATCCAGCGTTTCCTTAGCCAGCCGTTCCACGTGGCCGAAATCTTCACCGGCACCAAGGGACAGTACGTTCCCATCGCCGAGACGATCCGTGGCTTCAAGGAGATCCTTGACGGCAAGTTGGATGACGTCGCCGAGGGTGACTTCTACATGAAGGGCGGGATCGATCAGGTCCTCGCAGCCTCCAAGGACGCCTGATCATGGCCCTCCTGAACCTCGAGATCGTCACCCCCGAGAAGCGGGCCTACTCCGGTAGTGCCCGCATGGTGGTTGTGCCGGGAGCCGAGGGTGAACTCGGAATCCTACCCGATCACATGCCGCTCATGACCCAGATTCTCCCCGGGGAAGTTCAGGTCACGACGGAGTCGGGCGAGGAACTCTACCTGGCTGTTGGTGAAGGATTCGTCGAGGTATGTCCGGACCGCGTTTCCGTCCTCACGGACATGGCGATCGAGGAGGTTGAGATCGACGAGAAAGCAGCCGAGGAGGCTGTGGCCCGTGCTGAGCGCGAGCTCAGGGATCAGGCGCTGGGCGGTGAGGAATTGGCCACGGTACAGGCATCCCTGCTCAAGTCGCTTGCCCAGCTGAAGGTCAAGCGTCGCAGCCGTCACTGATCCCGTGCGGGGAGACTTTTTCCCCGCGGAATCACCGGATTTTCCCCGGACTTCCCGGGAATTACTTCATCGGTGTCTGGAGAGTGGCCGTTTGCGGATTGGTGAGATCCTGCTAGGCAGGGATTTCACGCTGCGTCACCTCTCCGACGAGGGATGTGATGAGCTGGAAATCCATCGGGATCCGCACTCGGCACGCCTGATCGCCAGATTCGATGCAAAGGGGGAATTTCGTTCCCTCAAAAGCGCTCCCGATCTGAAGCGTGGCTGGTTGCTGGAGGCCGGGTCCTTGGAGGGGATGGAGTTGGCCCTCGGGTTCATTTATCCAGCGGCTCTGGGACTCTTGCTCTCCTGGCTGTGTGGAACGCTCCGTCCGACTCCGCTTCCTGAAACGCTGGATCGGCAGAGCGGGATGTACCGCATCACCCAGCTTCTTCGTGATGATCAGGCGCTCGATCTGATCGCCTGTCGATGCGGGGAAGGGTGTCTCAGAACGGTTCTGTGGGATCTCGAACCCGAGAGTACCGTGACCTCGCTGCCTGCAGCGCGTAGAACGCTCGATGATTTCCCTGCCGACAGGATCCCGTTGCTTTGCCGCGAGGCCTGCAATCTTCTGATTGCGGCTGCCCGTCCCATTGCCAAAGGGAACCTTCCGAAGGAGGATTAAGTCCTTCGTTTTCCGATGCCCTCTCCCGACATCACCAGCCTTTATCGTGCCCGTCATCTAGTGACGATGGCTGGTCCGTCGATCGAGGACGGGGGGATCGCGGTGCGTGACGGGGAGATCCTGGCCACAGGCCCGTGGGAGCAGATCCGGCGCGAGCATCCCGGCGCCTCCTCCCAAGATCTTGGCGAGATGATCCTGATGCCTGGCCTGATCAATGCCCATTGCCATCTCGACTACACGATGATGCGGGGGGCGATGTTTGAAAGAGGCAGTTTCACCGAGTGGATCAAGAAGCTAAACTCGATCAGACGCTCGCTCGACCAGAAGGACTATCTTGATGCAATCGCGCTCGGCTTGTCGGAGTTGAAGAGGTGGGGGTGCACGACGGTCTTTAACATCGAGTCGTTCCCCGAGGTCATCCCCTTTCTGCCCGAGTCGCCGATCCGTGTCTGGTGGTTTCTCGAGATCATGGATATCCGCAGCCGTTTGGAGTCGTTCGAGGCGCTTGCAGGTGCCATCGGCTTCCTGGAGCGGGCCGGTACGGAAAATGGGGGATTCGGTATCTCCCCTCATGCTCCGTACACGGTTTCCAAGGATCTCTTCGAACTTTCGTCAACCTTTGCGGGAAGGCATCATCTCCCCCTATGCACCCATCTGGCCGAATCGGCCGAGGAGATGGAGATGTTCCGGGAGGGTGGGGGAGTGATGCATGAGTTTCTGGCGAGCCTCGGGCGTTCGATGGAGGATTGCTCGGGCCGAACCCCCGTGGAGGTGGTGATCGGAGGAGGACTGGTTCCGGAAGGCAGCCTCCTCGTACATATGAACGAGTTGACCGAGGAGGATAAGGCACTGCTGACCTCCCATCCCAGTCGTCATCCCGTGATCCATTGTCCCAGGACTCATGCCTTTTTTGGTCGCAAAGCCTTCGATCTGGAATTTTTCCAAAGCAGTGGCATCCCGGTGCTTCTGGGCACGGATAGCCTGGCAAGCAACAGGGATCTGGACATGTTTTCCGAGATGCGCGCCATGCAGGTGGCTTTTCCAGGGCTCGATCCTCAGGATATCCTCACCATGGTCACGATTCGTCCCGCGGCCGCCATCGGCCGTGGTGGGAGAATCGGGGAACTCTCCCCGGGTGCACTCGCCGATTTCATTGCGATTCCCGATCCGGGTGGGGACGGGAGTGTTGCCGAGAGGATTCTCGCCAACAGGACTCCCCCGAAGGTATGGGTGGGCGGAGTTTCCTAAAACCTTTTCCGTTACGTCATGCGTTCGACATCCCCCTGGTTTCCGAAAATCATCCTTGGTCTCGTTCTGCTTGCCGTCGGTGCAGTCTACGCCCAGGTCGTCACCTTTCATTTCCTTCCTTTCTGGGATGACGACACGAACATTCACCGGAATCCCCTCTACGCACCGCTTTCGTGGTCGAGTGTCGCCCTCTTCTGGAAGGGTCCCTTCCAGCAGCTTTACATTCCGGTGACCTACACGGCGTGGGCGGGGCTGGTTGCCCTGTCACGGATCGTTGCGGGGACGACTATCAGCTTCGGGCCGATTAATGCGGCCCTGTTCCACGGGGCCAATCTGCTGGTCCATCTCTTCTCGGTGGCCATGGTCTTTCTGATCCTGCGGAGATTGCTCACGGCTCACGCCCAGAGGCAGGGAGTCTCTTCGGGACGGATTCTTTCAGCGGCGGCCATCGGTGCGCTGACCTTCGGTCTGCATCCCGTGCAGTTGGAAACCGTTGCTTGGGTCTCGGGCCTGCGAGATCTGCTCGGAGGGGCGTTTTCACTTGCCTCGATTGAACTCTTTCTCTCATGGCTTGATGCCCGAGCCCATCGATCCGGCTTTAACTGGCTGCGCTATGCCGGAGCGACCCTCCTCTTGCTTCTGGCCTTCGGATCAAAACCCGGAACGGTTGTGACTCCTGCTCTGGCCTTGGTCTGCGGTCTCTGGCTGCTGAAGGCGGAAGCACGTCGCTTCGGGGTGTTGCTCTGGCTGATCCCCTGGTTTCTGTGTGCCGGTGCGGAGGTCGTGATGACCTCCCATGCACAGCCTGCGGCGGAACTCGCTCGATCTCTCGTGCCCGTCTGGGCTCGCCCCCTAGTGGCCGGGGATGCGCTGG
This sequence comes from Pseudomonadota bacterium, assembly GCA_009928265.1. Classification (GTDB taxonomy): domain Bacteria; phylum Verrucomicrobiota; class Verrucomicrobiia; order Chthoniobacterales; family UBA6821; genus UBA6821. Next base: position 10,885 of record RFPR01000053.1, read on the forward strand.
GATTTTATCTCGGCAAGCTCTTCTGGCCGCTTCCTCCTTGGGGGCTCTGCGCGGATTACGGGCGTGCACCGAATTTCCTGTTCGCCGCCGGTACGCTTTACTTGAGTTGGCTGATACCGGCGGTCGTCGTGGCTGCGCTCTGCGCCTTCAAGCGCCTGCGGATCTACCTTCTTCCGTGTGCTCTTTTAGCCATAGGGGTTCTGCCGACGCTCGGGTTGATCCCGTTCAACTTCCAAGTCGTTTCCACGGTAAGCGACCGCTATCTTTACCTTGGAATGCTTGGGCCTGGGCTCGCACTCGCCCTCTTAGCCCTGCGGGGAAATGCCGTGATCCGCGGGACGATTGTCGCGCTGCTTGTTCTCGTATGGGCGGTCTTGAGTCTCATCCAGTTGCCCTGTTGGGCGGCGGGAGAGGTCTTCTTCCCTGCAATTCTCGAGAGGAATCCGACGAGCTGGAAATCGCGACACAATTACGCATGCACCCTCGATGCCCAGGGAAAGTTTCCCGAGGCACTCCGGGAATTCAATGAGGCGATCCGTCTGCGCCCCTCGAATGCCGAGGCGTACAACGACGCCGCGCTGACACTGCTGAAACTGGGACGACGGCAGGAGGCGATCCAATTTTTTCAGCAGTCGCTCCAGGTGCGTGCGACGGCCGGGGCAGCCAGGAACCTTGCCGCTGCGTTGCTGATGAGTGGAAATCCCGCAGAGGCGGCCAAAGTCTACCGCTTGGCGATGCAGATCGATCCGGGTGATTTGCAGAACCAGCGGGCGCTGGCCTGGTTGCTCTCCACCCACCCCGATGATTCTGTCCGCAGCGGGACGGAGGCGGTTGACTTGTCCCGGTCCATCGTCGTGACCACCGGCGGGCAGGTGCCGCTTTTCCTATTAACGTATGCTGCTTCTCTCGCGGAAAGCGGTGACTTTGACTCCGCAGTAAGCGTGGCGGGACAATCAGCCGCCGCTTACCGGGCCTCGGGGGACAATCCGATGGGAGAGATGGTCGAGCAACGGATCATCCCTGCTTTCCGGGCGCACCAGCCGATCCGTGACAATCCCGCCAAGTGATGGGAATGCTGTTCGGGAGATCTTGCGCTTCCCTTCCGAAGAAGCGAATCATGTTCATTCCATGACTTCATCAGCACGACATTCCGGACGGGCAGCCGATGCGCTCCGCGACATTTCCTTTCAACCGGGCATTGCCCCCCAGGCCACCGGATCCGTCCTGGTCTCCTTCGGGAAGACCCAGGTGCTCTGCGCCGCCTCGATCGAGGAGGGGGTGCCGCGCTGGATGAAAGAACAGGGTGTGACAGGAGGGTGGTTGACGGCGGAGTATTCGATGCTTCCCTACTCAACTTCTCCTCGCAAGGGGCGCGACAGCACGCGCGGCAAGATCGATGGCCGCTCGACGGAGATTCAGCGCCTGATCGGCCGATCGCTCCGGGCTGCCGTTGACCTTGAGAAACTCGGGGCGCGTACCCTTTGGATCGACTGCGACGTGCTACAGGCCGACGGGGGCACCAGGACCGCCTCGATCACTGGGGCAAGTGTCGCTGTCGCGATGGCCTGCAGGAAGTTGATCGCGGAGGGGAAAATCGCCTCTGATCCGGTCAAGCGCCGTGTCTCCGCCGTCAGCATCGGCGTCGTGGGTGGAAAAGCCCTTCTGGATCTCGACTACCTCGAGGATAAGGATGCCGAGGTCGATCTGAATCTGGTGATGACCTCGGAACTCGAATTCATCGAGCTTCAGGCTTCCGGGGAAGAGAGTGTTTTCGGCGATTCGCACCTTGCCGAGATGCTGGAATACGGTCGGAAGGGGATCCGGGAACTCTGTGCCCGACAGGAGGAAATCCTCTCCTCTCTCTGATGGAGTTGTGAAAAACTCTTGACCTGAGGCCCGTCAGCTGACCATATCAACCATTCAACATTTTTAACCATGTCCAGAAAGTGCTCCATTACCGGTTCCCGCCCCGTGCGCGGTTCCAAAATCCACCGCAGGGGTCTCGCCAAGAAAAAGGGAGGCATCGGCATGCACGTTACCGCCATGACCCCGCGCTACTTTACCCCTAATCTCAAGACCAAGCGCATCTGGGTTCCTGAGCTCAAGAAGTTCGTCACCGTCAAGGTGACGGCCCGCGCTCTGAAGACGATTTCGAAGAACGGTGCCCACGCCACCCTTTCGAAAGCAGGCCTCATCTAAACACAACCCAACCCCCAACCCAAAGAAAGGAACCAAGACCATGGCATTCAGCGTCGTCAGCAAAAAAAGCGGCAAAACCTATTTTCTCCATCATCGCCTCCAGAAGCTCCGTGGCGGTCAGGAAGTGACCCTCTACTATTTCGGTGGAGAGGCCAAGGAGGGTGCTCTTGATGCACTTCCCGCCGGTTACGAGGTCTCGGAGAACGAGCGTACCGGTCTCCCCCTTCTCAAGAAGAAGAAGTAAGGATTTCCTCCCCGAGGATACGGGTGACGGAGCATGCTCCGTC
>RFPR01000054.1 GCA_009928265.1 Pseudomonadota bacterium
GCTCCAGATCCTTCAGCCTTTTGGCCTCGTTAACTTCCATCTGGCCGAACTGCTTCTTCCATCGATGGAAGCTCACCTGCGAGAGGTTGTGCTCTCGGCCCAAAGACTAACACACCACCTGGCTCAAATCACCGAGGTCACGTCAAACCCGGTAAGGTCACCGTGACAGCCAGCGCAGAGGGACTTGAGCCTGGTTCTGTTTCTTTTGAGGTTCTTCCTTTGGAGAAAGCCGCTCCTTGATTGAGGAAAAGATTTTGTTAGCAGAATCCAAAGACTAATTTACAGAGATCCGGGGTGACAGATATCGCTTTGAGAGTATCGCGATGGAATGATCTGCAAGTAATCGTTGGATGGCTGCGAGCTTGGAGAATGCCTTTTCGATGGGATTTGAAATCAGGGCTTTAAGAGCCAGGAGAGAATGTAGCCCTGTTTACGGTTTCTCAATGGCGTCCATAACACTGGTTTGTCGACGAGAAATTTAGTGGCTATAGTAACAGACCCAAAGCCATGGTGATGCGAAGCTACAAAACATACGATACCCGTAGAATAACGACTATAGAATAGCTCAAGAGATAGCTATGAAATCCATTGCCGGCATTGCATTTCTCAGGTGTGAGGAGGAGTTTGAAGCAGCTTTGTCGGAGTGATGTTCCATCCATCAAGCGAAACAGCCATCACTTTAGGTGCATCCTTGATGGGGCAGCGTATGGTGATGGTTTTCTTCTCACCAGGCAGCAAGTTGACATAGTTGTCGCTAGCATAGGCAGGTAGGATACGGGTTCCATCGGCGGCATTCCTTAGAACGAGATGAGTCATCAAGGCCACACTCTTGCTTGGATTAGAGAGTTCCACGGTGGCCACGGTCTCTCCGGAATCGTTGGTAAAAGCAACTCTTCCTTGGAGAGTGACCTTTGGTAACGTTTGAAGTGCCTGCAGTTGTTCGGGTTTATCCGGAGCTGATTGCCAGTAGAAGTTTTCTGAAAGCAATTTGCCTGATTTATCCTTGAACTCCAGTTTGAGGAATTGAACGGGTTGAGCCGTGAAATCTGCCCACTCCACCTTGGTTGGTTTCAAGACAGCAGAAGAGTCTATGCTAATCTCTTTTGTCGACGTGTTGATTACAGTGCCATCCAGTCCGTAAAGGGAAACTTTAAGTGATCCTTGCGAGATAGGGTGTTCCGTCGTGTTCACCACGGAAACAGCATCATCCACGAGATCCCACTGGACATGAACGGGCTCGCAAGCCTTTTTCATTGCAAAATAGGAAGCGTTGGGTTCGAAATCGGAGGTATAGAGTTGCCAGACCATGCTCGGCCAGGCGGGGTGGCTCATCCAAAGGAAGACGCCAGTGCAGCGCTGCCACATCTTGGAATTGAACGCCTCGAACATCACCCGATGGTGGGTATAGTTCTCCATCTGCATGATACTGATGAAATCCTCCAGATTCTTTCCCTCACCGTAGCGTTTTTCGGCAGCTTCTCGGAAGGGAATGACATTACCATGCGTCTTCGATGGAAAGTCATGATACGCCCAGGCATCATTTCCCTGCCATGGCCAGTATTGGCTTGGGTCAAGCATCGCTTTGAGTGCATCCACCGTGGGAATCGAATTGATACCTACTTCGGTACAAAATCCCTTGGAATGGGTCGTGTAATACCAAAGTGGATCATTGTAGGTCCATGGTCCGGTTCCCATCAGTTTGCCTCCTCTCGAACTGGGAATATAGATACGGGTGTCGTCGAGATTTTTGTAACTGGCGGTAATCGGGTCATTCAACCAGTCGGGCGGAGTACCTTCATTCCGTCCGCACCACACCGCAATGGAGGCGTGACTGCGGTAGCGTTTGAGCACATCGTCGACATTCGCCATGAACGACTCGGCGTTGACTGCTGGCAGATTGCAGTTTTGCGTTGAGAGCCAGAAGTCATTCCAAACCATAAGGCCGTATTTGTCGGCAAGTTCGTAGAAATTATCCTGCGTATTCTGCCCGGTCCAATTGCGAATCAAATTAAGACCCGCCTCCCGTTCGAGGCGGAATGCCGGTTCTAATCGCTCCGTGGAGGAGCGCTTGAGTATTTCATCGAGCCCCCAATTACCACCGTGCACAAAAATGCGGCGCCCGTTGACTATGATATAAAACGGGCCGTCTTTGATATCGGGGTTTCCTGGTTTTGGCAGGTAGCCATAATCCATCTGCCTAAGTCCAACCCGTTTCAAGAGACTGTCAGATTCGACTCCGGCGGAATCAAGAACACGAAATTTCAGATCGTGTAAAACAGGTTCCCCGTAACCGTTGGGCCACCAAAGTTGCGGGTTTTTGATGACCAGTTGCGGAAACTCGGTCGTAGCAAACGTCACAGTCTTTGTTTCGTTCGGCTGCAGGACCAATTTTTGGGAAATATTGGTGCCTTCCAGAGTTGCCTCGATGGAAATGCTTTGAGGCTGAGCGGTGAGATTGCGCAGATCCGCTTTCAAGGTTACTTCAGCAACCGAAAGGTCGGGAAGTTTCGGGAGTTTGGTGATGACCTGGGGATCGGCAACGGTGACAGGACCCGTAGGGATAATCATCACATCCTGCCAGATGCCTGTGCACCGGTCCTTGATGGTGGGAAGCCAGTCCCAACCTTCCGTGCAGAAAAACGTGGGGCCATCCAGCATTCCGTCCGATCCGTTACTTCCCGGGCCTCCTTTAACCGAGGCCTCACCCAACCCCTGCGTGTAATGTGGTTGGGGCCACACACGAACGGCCAGGACATTATTACCCGTGGCGACGAGCTTGGAAGTCACGTCGAACCGACCGCGGATGAAGGCGCCGGTGGTATCACCCACGTACTGGCCGTTCAACCAGATCTCTCCGTGGTAGTTGATCCCTTTGAAGAGTAGGCCGATATCCCGTTTTTGCCATGCTTCGGAGGTGGGAAACTCAATACGATACCACCACGACTTGGTCGCCAGATCGGGAATCAACACATTGTTGAGAGCATGCGCGGGCTCCGGATAAACCCCCTGCTGGACCAGCGTTGTCAAAACGGTCCCGGGTACAGTGGCATCATACCAGGAACGGGTGTCGAAGCCGGGGGAGGAGACTTTTTCAGGCGTTGCCTTCACCGTAGAGGCCTCCGCCAGTTCCCATCCGGAATTGAGCGTCAACTCACCGTTTGTCTTGGGCTGAGAAACCCGATGCTCGGTGAGTTTCGGGGTACGCTTCAGCTCGACGGGCGGAACAGGCTGAGGCAAGAAATCCGCCCTTTGAACTCCCGGATTACGCTCTCCACTGGCAAATTGATAGATGTCGCTGCGATTGACCGGTGTGGGGCCGGCGGGCGCCGGAGTAAAAACCAATGCGTCCAGATCCCTGGAGGGTTTCGCCAGTTCTGCGATTTCCTGACCGGACAGCGCATTTCCAAAAATGGAGAATTGTGCAACCTTGCCCATAAAAGGGGCTCCTTCCTTCCATGCAGGAGGAGGAGCTATCGTCGGCTGCATCGAGGCCCTAGTGAACTTGACATCCCCTTTGGCAACCTCTTTTCCGTCAACGTAGAGAATCACGGTCTTGCCATTGCAAGTTGCGGCCACTTGCTGCCAGACGTTAGGTTTTATGGCGGTGGATGACACGATACGATCAGGAGATTTCACCAATTCCTTCTTTTTAACTGAACTCCCTCCATACCAGAAGAACCACCCATTTGTGTCCGCGCAAAGATAGCGCTGCCCTCCGACATAGTCCGTTCCATCGCCGAAGCCCGCCACAATTGTCGGAGCGGACATGGCGGCCGCGGGTTTCACCCAAGCTGCAATCGTCCAAGCATCCAGAGGTTCTGTGGGAGGAGTCCCATCAAACCACTGGACATGCCCAGGACCAGAACCACTGGCTATTCCGTTGAATGGACCGAACGCAGGCGAAGCACTGGGCGCGGCTCCACCCGTCGCAACAGCCAGCAACAAGGCGCAGAGTGACGAACTGAAGAGTGTGGCAAGATTCTTTTTCATGATTAGTGCTCTGCGGTATTTTGGCTTTTTTAGAGCTTTCCTGTCTCGTGGTTTGGCACAACTTCGATTCCATTGACCTTAGGCGTACCCGCCGACCCCGGCCAGAAATTGATGCGGACGTTCCCCTCTTTATCCGGGACAATCCCGTCGAATTCCTTGACCACCGCTTTGTTCAAACCGCCGGCAGCGGCAAAAATGTCGAACTCTTTCAGAACGGGTTTGTCATTGATCTCAACGTTAAACAGCCGTTTCCCGGCGATGCCTTTTGCGGAATCCTTGCCCCACTCGTTACCCAATTCCGCGAAATAGAGGCGTACCAGATAACCTTTGGGGGATTCTTTCATGGGAAAGGTATAGGTGAACTCACCAGTCCGCGAATTACGGTAAAGCGCAGGAAAAGACGTCGGTGCACCATTGATATCCACGTCAGATTTTTCGTCTTTCTTGAGTTGTGTCTTATTCCCCGCATCGTACCCCACATCTGCAAGAAAATCTTTTTCTTTTCCGGCACCGCAACACGTTATCTTGATTTGATCGAGTGGTGCATCGAACCACTTCACCGCAATGCGTGTCACCGGCCAGCTCGAGACCTGCGCGTTGGTATTGAGGGCGACATCGCAATCGGCTGTGGAAACCGAAGAAAGATCCACATTCCAGCCGTCCACCACGATCAATGGTTTGTCACCCTTGAGATCGGTTGTGGCTGCCTCGACGACGATCGTCTTCGATTCCTTCGGAAGGAGTGAGACATAGTTGTCGGAATAGAAGACTGGCAAAACCCGCTGGCCATCTCCCTTACGGCGAAGTTGGAGATGTGCCATGAGTGCTATATTGGGTGCAGGATTTGTCAGCGTCACATCGAGGAGAGTCTTTCCGTCTGCATCGTGGCGCTTGACGGAGGCCTCCAATTTGACGACCGGCAGGTTCTGCAGGTCTTGGAGATTATCCTCCTGACCGGGAATCCCGCGCCAGTAGAAGTTCTCGGAGATCAATTTTCCCGCCTGATCGAGAAGCTTCAGTTTGACGAAATGAACTTTGGAGAGCGCATCTGGCCATGCAATCGCTCCCAGATCAGTTACGGCTGTCGCAGGAGCCTCGACTTTCTGATCGTGCTGATAGGCAACCGTACCGTCCAGATTGTACACCGCGACAGATGCAGTCGCTCCCGACAACGGTATTGCCTGATTGTTGATGACCTGCACGTGACCACTACTGCTCCCAGCTTTATTGGATCTGGACTCGTTCAGCATGATGTGAACGGGTTCACAGGCCTTGCTGGCCGCATAGAGTGCGGAATTTGGTTCGAGATCCCAACTGTAGAGCTGCCAGACGAAGCTCGGTTGGGCGGACTGGCTCATCCAGGTGATGATCCCCGTGGTGGGATTGAACATCTTCGCCAATCGCCCCTCATACATGGAGCGGAACGCCTCGTAATTCATCAATTGTCCCTTGCGGACAAAATCAGCCAGATTGAGTGCCGTGCCATAGCGCAAGTTGAGTTCTCCCGGATAGAGCTCCCCGGCGGAAGCCCCTTTCCCGAGATCATGCTCGACCCAGTCGTCGTTGATTGTTTCCCAGTCCTTCTTCGGCATCATTGACTGCACTGACTCAATGGTTGGAATGGAAACACTTCCGATTTCCGTCTTAAAGGCTGCGTCGATCCCATAGTATGCCTGCGGCGTCCTCCAACGGTAGGGACCGCCCGAATGGACGCCATGCCCGTCGGTGGAGCTCGGTTGGTAATGGGTGCCCGGCACAAGTTCCGTGATCAGCTTCTGGAGGGAGTCGTTGATGTTCTCGGGAGGACGACCCTCGTTGCGGCCGCAACGGACGGCGATGGAAGGGTGATTTCGAAACCGAACGATTTTCTCTCTGGAGTTGGCCAAATAAGTTTCCAGATCCGTCGGGTTGGGCCCGTCGCCCGGATTGGGTTGGAAAAACTCGTCCCAAAGCATGATCCCGTATTTGTCGCAGAGATCATACAGATCCTCGCTGGTGCTCTGGCCGACCCAGTTGCGGATCATGTTGTAATTCGCCTGCTGGTGCATGCGAATCTGGGCTTCCAAGCGTTCGCGCGGAATACGTTTGAGTGCTTCATCAAGCCCCCAGTTTCCACCCTTGCAAACGACCGGCACTCCGTTCACAGAGAGGGTCAGGTTCTCGGTGCCGGGAACAGTGGTTGTGATTTTGCGGATCCCGATATTGAAACTGGCAACATCGGAAGTCACATCTCCCACGTCGAAAGAGAGATGGACGGGGTAAAGATTCTGAGCGCCATATCCGTTGGGCCACCAGAGCTTGGGATTCTTAAGATGAAGCTCGGGCTTTGTGGCGGGATCGAGGGTAACGAGCGTCGTGCTGTTCGCTGGCACCTCGACCGACTGCTGGAACGAGACAGCATCTTTACCCTCACCGATTACCCCCTTCAAAACCCCCTTCTGGGCAGTCTCCTGGATATTCTTCAGTGTGACTTCAACTTTGAGATCAGCACTGTCGAGTTTCGGCAGTGGCACATCGGCGGAGACAAACGGATCCTTGATCACAACGGGCCCCGTGGCGGAAAGGAAGACCTTACTCCAGATGCCCGTGTTCCTGTCGCGAATACTGGGGATCCAATCCCATCCGATCGAACAAAGGAAAGTGGGCCCATCGATAGCCGTGATCCCGCCATTTTTTCCGAGTCCACCACGCACGGTGTGTTCCTTTGGATCCCCAGGATTGGGCTGGGGATTCACTTTGACCGCGAGCGTCGCTATGTCACCGGGCTTTACGATTTTGGAGATGTCAAAGATACCCCGCGTAAAAGCTCCTTTGATCGACCCCACTGTTTGGCCGTTCACCCACACCTCGGCGGAATAGTTAATACCGTCAAAGTTCAGCCAAACAGTCCGTCCAGAAAAGGAGGTGGGAACTGAGAATGTCGTCCGATACCAGTACGGGGTGCGGCAGAGGCTCTCTGGAATCTTGTCGGGGCGGTTGTTCTCCCCGTACAGCGGCTCGGGATACACCTTGTTGTTCACCAGCGTGGTCAGCACCGTTCCCGGAACCGTTGCCGGAGGCTGAAAGGATGCCTGGGAGACCTCCCCACCATTTAAGGAAACTTTTGCAGCATCCTGGAGTTTCCAGTCCGTGGAAATCACGACAGGCGCAGGCAGAGAATCACCAAGAAGCGCAGGCGGATGCAGGCAGACAGTTGCTGCAACAAGAGTAAGAAGGATGGAGTGGGGGGCTGACATCATGGCTGTGGTTGTATTGAGATGGTTGAGTAGGGTTTACTCAGGAAGAATTTCGATTCCGTTGATTGCCGGGGTATCCTTGCGACCCTCTGCGGAAACCGGGTCAATGTCAATTTTGCCATCCTCGTCCGGAAGCACTCCATGAACTTCCTTCACAACTGCCTTGTTCATGGCTCCGGCAGTCTGAAAAACATCGAGATCCTTGATCGCGGTCTTGCCATTGATCTTCACATCCATTTTCCGCTTGTCGGGTGCGTTGAATTGAAGCTCCGCAAAGTGGAGCCGCACTTTGTATGAATGACCAGGTTCCGGCGGCTTCATCGCGAACAGATAACTGGCCTTTCGGAAGCGGCAGCTTTGATAGACGGCCTCCGGAGCAGAAAGGGGATCCGAGGTGTCAATGGGTGTCTTCACACTCATTTTGGAACCGCGTCCATAGCCCTCGTCACTCTTGAACGCAGCAACATCATCTCCCCCGCAGTTCATTTGGTACTCGGATTGAGGGGTGCCATAATCGATTTTCATCCCATGTTGCGGCCAATGCGAGACCTGGGCATTCTCATTGAGTTTCACACTGACTCTGCCAGATGATTCATTTTTGACCCCCACCAAGTTAAAGCCGTCGATCAGAACCAGCGGGTCTTGGCCTTCCATGGACTTCTTACTCGCCTCGATCGTGACGACCTTCTTTCCGCCGGGCACCAGCGAGAAGTAATTGTCAGAGTAGTAAGCCGGGAGCACGCGTTTGCCATCGCCTGAACGATGAAGCTGGAGGTGGACCATTAGAGCGACGCTCTTAGAGGGATTACTCAAAGTAACCTCGGTCAAAATATTGCTGCCCACTTCATGGAATATGGAATCTGCATCCAACGTCACGGGTGGAAGCTTTTCCAAGGCTGTCAAATCACCCGTTTTGGAGGAATCTCCACGCCAGTAGAAGTTATCGGAAATCAACGCACCTGTGGCATCGCGAAGTTCAAGCCTCACGAATTCGACAGGCAAAGGGGGTTGAGGCCAGCTCACAGGACCCAGATCGGTCGCAGTCGATGGCGCCGCCTCCACGGGGATAACCTTTTCCGATACCTTCGTACCTTCCAGATTATAGATGCTGATGGAGGCTTTTGCCCCTTTCAATGGAGTGGGCAGATTGTTCACCACCTGGATTTTCAATTCCTTCTCATTGAGCATGATGTGAATTGGCTCACAGGCTTTCCGTGCCGCAAACAGGGCGGCATTAGGCTCCAAATCGTAATGATAAATCTGCCAGACAAAACTGGGCTGTGCGGGGTGACTCATCCAGGTAAGCACGCCCGTCTCCGGATTGAACAGTTTGGCAAGCCGTCCCTCATACATCGCGCGGAAAGCCTCGTAATTCATCATCTGTCCCTTGCGGACGAAATCCGCCAGATTGACCGCCTTGCCATAACGATTCTCCAGAGTCTTAAGGTAAGGACGGCGTTCCTGCGCCCCGCGCGTCAGATCATGTTCGGCCCAGTCGTCGTTGATGCTCTCCCAGTCTTTTTCGGGCATCATACCCTGAATCGATTCGATGGTGGGAATGGAAACACTGCCGCTTTCCGTTTTGAAGGATTCTTCCGGGGGGTATTCGTAGTATTGCTCCGGTGTTCGCCAGCCATAGGGACCGCCCGAGCGAACGCCACGGCCATCCTTGGAATTGGGCTGATACAGCCTCGCCGGCTCCAGTTCCTTCATCAGGCCCCTGATGGCGTCATCAATGTTTTTGGGTGGATTCCCCTCGTTGCGGGCGCACCAGATGGCAATGCAGGGATGGTTCCGGAACCGCAGCATCTTGTCCTTCACATTAGCCATGTACGCATCAAAATCCACCGGCATGGGTGCGCCTCCGCTGGGCTGGAAAAACTCGTCCCAGAGCAGGATTCCGTATTTGTCACAGAGATCGTAGAGATCCGGCCCCGTACTCTGGCCAACCCAGTTACGGATCATTGTGTAGTTGGCCAATTGATGCATTTTGACCTGCGCTTCCAATCGCTCGCGAGGGATTCGTTTGAGGGCCTCGTCGAGTCCCCAGTTCCCCCCCTTCGCAAAGATCGGAACACCATTCACGGAGAAGGCCAGATTGTCCGAAGGCGGATTCGTATAGGTGATTTTCCTAATTCCAAAATTGAATTCCTGCGCGTCGGAAATCTTGCCCTCCGTCTTGAGCACGAGGCGGAGGAGATGAAGATTGGGCTCTCCGAATCCATTGGGCCACCAGAGCTTCGGATTCATCACATGCAGCTGGGGGAATTGACTCGGATCAAAGCTAACTTGCTGCGAGCCCCCCGGCTTGAGTGACACGTTCTGCCGGATGGTGATTCCGTCAAAACTTGCTTCCAACTCTCCGTTCAGAGGCGAATCCATCACATTTTGCACCGTTGCCTTGATGTCAATATCCGCGGAATCGGTTCGCGGAAGCGGCAGATCCGTCGTGACTAGGGGATCCTTGATCACAGCCGGACCGGTTGCCGAAAGAAAGACCTTTTGCCAGATGCCGGTGTTCCGATCGCGAATGGTGGGAAGCCAATCCCATCCTATGGTGCAGAGGAACGTCGGACCATCTGCTGGGGTCACACAAAAATTATTTCCCGTCCCAAGTCGGATGGTGTGCTCTGTCGTCTCCCCTGGCGTCGGCTCCGGTGAAACGCGTACCGCCAGCGTTGCTGCCTTCCCTGCCGTGACATACGGGGTGATGTCAAAAATCCCGCGAATGAACGCCCCCTTCATTTTTCCGATTGCATGCCCGTTCACCCACACCTCTGCGGCGTAATTAATTCCGTCAAAATTCAGCCAAACGGTCTTTCCAGCGTAGTCCTCCGGAACGGTGAAACTTGTCCGATACCACCAATCCGTACGGCAAAGAGTGTCGGGAATCTTGTCGGGGCGGTTGTTCTCCCCGTACAGCGGCTCGGGATACACCTTGTTGTTCACCAGCGTGGTCAGCACCGTTCCCGGAACCGTTGCCGGACTGAAAGGATGCCTGAGAGAGCTCCCCACCATTTAAGGAAACTTTTGCAGCATCCTGGAGTTTCCAGTCCGTGGAAATCACGACGGACGCGGGAAGTGCTGTATTCTTTTCGGCTGAAAACCCTTGATAGGGTGCCAAATACGTCAGGAAAAAGATCCCTAAAGTGACAAGTTTTTGCATTCTGAGAGGGCTATTACCGGTGGAACCAATTGACGAACTTGGCGAATAATCCAGGCTCAACAAGCTGGATCTCTACCTGATGCGATCCCTTCACGGAAGAATCCAGGAACGGTTTTTCAAGAGGCTTTCCATCGAGCAGGAAGCTCAAAACACGAGTGCCATTCCCAGCAATCTTCACGTCCAGAGTGCTCTGGCGGTAGGGGATCCCCTTCAAGGAGAGTGAAGTGATGTTTGAGGGAACAACAGGAGCAAATCGGATCCCATTTTCCTCAAAGTTCATACCGAGCAATCCATGAGCAATCATGCTGAGGTAGCCGGAGGCGCTCCAGAGTTGATCCTGCGAACCTTTAGGATGTCCATCTTCAGGCAAGTAAAACTCCTGAAATGTGTCGGTTTTTTGGGAAAGCTTCGTCAAATTGCGAAATTCTTCGTCAAATTTGACAAGGTTTCCCTGATCAACGGCACCCCAGGCCCAATACCCCTGAACAAACGGCCAAATCATCCCATTATGGTAGAAAGTAGAGTTTCTACCGCTGTAGTTTAAGTATTCCGGCCACTGGGGCCAGAGACAAGGATAGCCGTTGGGCGTCGTGGGTGTGGAGGCAAGAATACGTCGTGCCTGCTCGGGACTGGCAATCCCAAACTTGATGCAGAGAGCTTCACCCAGACCCTCCATGCCAGGAGAAAGCTTACGATCCTCATCCAGAAAGTAACCGTAGTATCCCTTGTCCTCCTGCCAGAAATGCTTGTTGATTGCTTTTTTCAAGGCCTCAGCCTTTACGCGGAAAGGAGCTCCATTCTCCCCAAGACGATCCGCCATCAGGGCGGCGATCACATAACCCTGATAATAGAGGGCCACATTACTCAGGGCGGCAGTCTTGGCCACCAAGGGCCCGTTCATGGCGTACTTGGCTGGGTAGGCACTGTTGGACTCCATGTAGGAAGAACAACCTCCAAAAAGGCCCGTATCGGCTTGATAGGCATCCCGCTCGGCCCGCTTCAGTGAGTTCACGGTGCGAGTGTAGAATGTCCGCAGATCTGTTTTGTCTCCCGATACCAGATAGAGCTGCCAAGCACCGATAGCTCCAACGATCGCATCGCTCAGATTCGGCCAACCGCCGAAGTGCCCGCAGAAGTCCTGAATCCAGCACTCTCCGATTCCAGAAACTTCCTCTTTGAGACCGAGCAAGGTGTCGAGGGACACTTTTGGCTGAAAAAGGGCGAGAGCCAGATCGGTGGAAAAGGAAGAATCCCTCGTCCAGACTTGAGGCCAGCCTTTGCCTGCAATGAATTTTCCATTGCGAATGTCCCGTTCAATCACACGCTGCGCTTTTTGGTACGCAGCATTATATTCATCTACATTGGAATCAAAGACGAAGGAGGGCAAAACAGCGGCATTGGTCTTCTGATCCTCCGCGTGAGATGAGGAAATCGTATTGCCCGCCAGAATGAGAAGGCACCCAAGCAATTTGGCCAATGAAGAGTGCTTGCTTACCAGCTTCTGGGCAGCGCTTGGTGATACAGATTTCCGAAAATTTTTCATCGTTTTAAAAGACTGGCAGTTATTTTTTAGCTGTACCGATTCCGAGGGAGATTCAACGCCCCTGTTCTAATGCCCGTAATGCGAAGGCATAGGCACCAACGGCCACCGCCTCGCTGGTACCTAGCCTGGATATTCCCACACCGATGCGAGCGAGAGGATCGTAGTTAATTTTCTCATTGGAACCGGGCACGACAATTTCCCGCACATCTCCTTTGACGAATTGTTCGAGCGCTACGGGATCCTCCAGATTAAATGCAGCAGGCCCCAGGCGACGGAATGTGTTTCCATTGGGTCCCGTGTAGGTACTTCCAAGTTCTTGCAAGAGAGAGGGTAGGAAAAGCGGCCATGCGTTGGAAATTCCACCTCCAACGACAGCCAAACCGTCCACCAGTGTGAGCGCGTTACCCAAGGCATCGCCCACAACCTCACCCAGCCTTCTGTATGCCTCCTTGGCGGCCGCCCTGTTTCCCTGAGCTTCCCCATCGGCGATTCTCGCGATTTCACGGGGATTGGGTGACTGATCAAAGGTCATCCCAGCCTCCTCGGCGTACACTCGGCGCACGGCACGGATGCAGGCTCCTTCCTCCGCATTCATCGTTGGAGCAAGTTTGTTTCGGAGCAGCCAAACTTCTCCGGCCGAGGAATTATCGCCGATAAACAACTCTCCATTGCGGACAATACCTCCTCCAAATCCGGTCCCCAGCGTCACCCCGAAGAGGTTTTTATAGCGCTTGGGGCTTCCAGCTTTTTCCAGCAATTCATTCACATGGGGCAGCAACCCGGCGATCGCCTCGCCATAAACAAACAAATCGCCATCGTTGTTAATGAACGTTGGGATCTGAAATTTCTTTTCCAGCATGGGCCCGAGAGCAATCCCTCCCCGGTAGCCAGGCAGATTGCCGAGATCTCCGATGATCCCACGGGGATAATCCGCAGGCCCGGGAAAGGCAAAGCTAATGGCCGAGGGAGCGGACGGACACGCTGCCTTGACCTTTGAAAACCCATCCACAATGTTAGCAAGGCTCAGATCAAGATTATCTGCACAGGACGGCAAGGTGATTGTTTCGGTGACGGCAACACCTCCACGCATTGCAGAAAATCGAAAACTGGTGCCCCCGGCATCCAGCGTCATGATAACGCGTTGGTTATTGGATAGTTTCATTGGAATATAGGCTCGACTTAATCTGACTCGATCAAACCAATAATTTCAGGACTTGGCAGGTGATTTGCCACCGCCTTTCAGCGAAAGCAGCAGCAGATATGCAAAACATGCGGCCGGCACGATAAAGGCCGTCGCTTTCAAACCATTGTC
>RFPR01000055.1 GCA_009928265.1 Pseudomonadota bacterium
GCAAGTCTACAAGCACGCGGCCGACTGGAGTAATTACGCCCTCCCAAAGACCCGCGCCTACCACGAGATCTACCTCGACGAGGAACTTGTGGCCGGTGGCGAGCCTGATGTCGAACCGATGTACGGCGACACCTATCTGCCCCGTAAGTTCAAGACCGGCTTCGCGATACCCCCTTCCAATGACGTCGATGTCTTTTCTCAGGATCTCGGATACATCGCGATCGTCGAGAACGGTAAACTCGTCGGGTACAACGTCACTGTCGGCGGCGGCCTCGGCATGAGCCATGGCAATGCGGAGACTTTCCCTCGCCTGGCCGACCTCCTCGGCTTCATCCCGGCTGACAAGGTCAACGAAGTCGGCGCCGCCGTCCTTACGACCCAGCGCGATTTCGGCGACCGCACCAACCGCAAGCACGCCCGACTCAAGTACACCATCCAGGACCGCGGCATCGAGTGGTTCCGCAACGAGGTGCAGAAGCGCATCAGCTTCCCACTCGAGGCGGCACGCCCCTTCCAATTCACCACAATCGAAGATCCCTTCGGCTGGCATGAATGCAGCGACGGAACGTGGTTTTACGGACTCCATATCCTGAGCGGACGCATCAAGGATGTCCCGGGATGGCCGATGAAGACCGCCCTACGCGAAATCGCCGAGATCCACGAGGGGGACTTCCGACTTACCCCCTCACAGAATGTGACCATCTCCGGCGTTACCGCCTCCAAGAAGGCCGAGATCAACGCCATCCTCGAGAAGCACGGGCTCTCGCATGAAAACGACCGCTCCGGCCTCCGCCTCAACGCCCTCTCCTGCGTGGCACTGCCCACCTGCGGTCTCGCCCTCGCCGAGAGTGAGCGCGACCTCCCTTCGATCCTCGGAAAGTTCGAGACCATCCTCGACGAGGCTGGTCTGCGCGACGACGCGATCAGCCTTCGCATCACCGGTTGCCCCAACGGCTGCTGCCGCCCCTACCTTGCCGAGATCGGATTCGTGGGCAAGGCCCCAGGCAAGTACGCGCTCTACCTTGGAGCCAAGTACAACGGCACCCGCCTCAACCGCCTCTTCTCTCCCAGCATCACGATCGACGACGCCGTGCTCAGACTCGCGCCGATCATCAAGCGCTACTCCAAGGAGCGCAATGAGGGTGAAGGCTTCGGAGATTTCTGCGACCGCGAGATCCTGCCGGCCGACGCCACCTTCCATAGCGTGGGAACACAGGTCGCCTGATTTTAGGACCGTGGCGGCCTCTAAAGAGCAACTGACATCCTGGAACACGGAACTCAGAGGCAAATTGCCGCTGGAGATTACCCGCTGGGCAGTGGATCTCGCCGCGAAACTCGGCGGACCCGTTATCGTGTCGACGAACTTTCGTCCGTTTGAAGCCGTCGTTCTCCATCTAGCGACACAGGCCAAAGCCGACATTCCCGTGCTCTGGGTCGATCACGGCTACAACCGCCCCGCGACTTACCGACATGCCGAGGAATTAAAAAAACTCCTCGGACTGAACCTCAAGGCTTACCTCCCCAAGGTCACCCCTGCACACCGCGACGTCGTGGAGGGACCCGTTCCGACCCCAGATAATGAGGAGGCCCTTAAGAAATTCAGCGCCGTTATGAAACTGGAACCCTTCCAGCGAGGCATGAGGGAAATTGCCCCCGCCGTTTGGATCACCGCTCTTCGCAAGGTCCAGAACCCGAATCGCGCCGGCCTCGACATCGTTTCAGACGACTCCAACTTCGGCTCCATCAAGGTGAGCCCCGTCTTCCATCTCTCCGACGCGGAGCTGGAAGCCTACCTCTCTGAACATAAGCTCCCCAACGAATGGGATTACTTCGATCCAGCCAAAGCCGACGAGAAGCGCGAATGTGGGCTTCATGCAAGCTGGGGCGGCGCTGCTGCGAAGTCCGCCTCCTGATATCACCTATTCCCTATTACCCATCTGATGAAATCGTATCATCTTGATCACTTGGACTACCTCGAAACCGAGGCGATCCACATCATGCGCGAGGTCGCTTCCGAGTTTGAACGGCCCGCCATCCTCTTCTCCGGAGGAAAAGACTCGATCTGTCTTCTGCGCCTAGCAGAGAAATCCTTCCGCCCTTCGGACATCCCGATGCCGTTCCTGAATGTGGCGACCGGCCACGAGTTCCCGGAATTACTGGAATTCCGCGACCGCAGGGCCAAAGAACTCGGTGCCAAGCTGATCGTCCGCACGGTCGATGAGGCCCTGGAAAAAGGCATCGCCGTCCAGGCCCCCGGCCAGATCAGCCGGAACCAACTCCAGATTCCCGTCCTGCTCGCCGCTATCGAGGAGTACCGCTTCGACGCCTGCATTGGGGGGGCCCGACGTGATGAGGAAAAAGCCCGAGCCAAAGAGCGCTTCTTCAGCTTCCGCGACAGTTTCGGCCAATGGGATCCGAAGAACCAGCGTCCCGAGATCTGGAACCTCTACAACGGACGCCTCAATCCGGACGAAAACATGCGCGTCTTCCCCCTCTCGAACTGGACCGAGATGGATGTCTGGGAATACATCAAGCGCGAGAATCTCGAGGTTCCCTCCATCTACTTCAGTCACAAGCGCCGCTGTGTCCGCCGTAGCGGACAATGGGTGCCTAATACTGACTTGATGCCCGCCAAGCCCAACGAAGAGGTGAAGGAGATGATCGTCCGAGTCCGTACGATCGGCGACATCATTTCGACGGGTTGCGTGGAATCACCCGCCACGACGGTCGACGACATCATTGCTGAGATTGCAGCCGCCCGGGTCACCGAGCGCGGTTCGAGGGCCGACGACAAGGTCTCCGAGGCCGCCATGGAAGACCGCAAAAAGGCAGGATACTTTTAGGAGATTACCAATGACCGCTTCCAACCATCCCATCGACCTCCTCCGCTTCAACACGTGCGGATCAGTCGATGACGGTAAGTCGACACTGATCGGCCGCCTCCTCTACGACTCCAAGTCGCTCATGGAGGATCAGATCGAGGCCCTTGAGCGCTCAGCCGATATCACGGGCGGCGGACAGATCAATCTTGCCAATCTAACGGACGGCCTGCGTGCGGAACGGGAGCAGGGGATCACGATCGACGTGGCCTACCGCTACTTCGCCACCCCGCGCCGCAAGTTCATCATCGCCGACACCCCCGGCCACGTGCAGTACACGCGTAATATGGTGACGGGCGCTTCAACGGCGAATCTTTCGATTATCCTGATCGATGCCCGCCAGGGAGTCATCGAGCAGAGTCGCCGTCATGCAATCATCGCCTCCCTGCTCCGGATTCCTCACCTTGTCGTGGCCATCAACAAGATGGATCTCGTGGACTGGAGTCACGAGCGATTCCTCGAGATTCAGGATCAGTTTGAGGAATTCCTCCCGCGCCTCGACATCAAGGACGTCAAGTTCATCCCGGTAAGCGCATTGAACGGGGATAATATCGTCACCGCCTCCCCCCATACACCATGGTATCCCGGTCCGACTCTGCTCGGGCATCTCGAGACGGTGCATATCGCCAGCGACTGGAACCTGACGAACTTCCGCTTCCCGGTGCAATGGGTGAACCGTCCCAACAATCCCACAGATCATTCACTGCATGATTTCCGTGGTCTCAGCGGACAGATCTCTGGCGGCGTCGTCAAGGTAGGACAGAAGGTCATGGTGCTCCCAAGCGGATTCACCTCCACCGTGAAGCAGATCTGGACCATTAACGGACCTCTTGAGGAGGCCTTCAGTCCACAGTCAGTCACCCTCGTGCTGGAGCATGACCTCGATATCAGCCGCGGCGACGTGATTGTCGATGCGTCCGATCTTCCCGGTGCCTCCAACGAACTCCAGGCCAAAATCTGCTGGATGGCACCGCGCCCCCTGACTGAGGGACGACAGTTCCTGCTCAAGCACACCACACAGACCGTCAAGGCCGTGGTGACCGCCATCGAGGACCGGATCAATATCTCCACCTTTGACAAGGAGACCGAGGTGTCGGAACTCGCGATGAATGACCTCGGCGAAGTCCGGATCAAGACCGCCAAGCCGCTGATCTACGACGGATACGCGACCAACCGCTTGACCGGCTCCTTCATCTTGATCGAGCCTGGCACGAACGCCACCGTCGCTGCCGGAATGCTCCTTCCTCCCACGGAGGTCGCGCGTCCCGAGTATAAGGACTTCGCGATCTAAAGAATCCCGAGGCTTTACCTCGGATCATCGGATAACAGTTTCCCAATATTTTTATTAATTTTATTGACGACCATTATGATCGTTTTATAAATCCCCTCTCCATGAGTTTCCCAAAAACCATCCAACCCGTCAGACCAGCCCGTGCATTTCTTGCAGCCTTGGGCCTTGGCCTGATCGCATCCTCCCTGGAATCGGCAATCTCACCGGTTCCTGACAACCTCCCTTTACCAAGCGGAGGTTCACTTTGTCGGCTTCGATCTTTCCTCTTTACCTCTTAAGAATCCAACCAACCGCAATCAATTCAGACAAAAAGCCAACCCATCAATCAATCCATGAAAAATCATCACTCCCTTCGCCGATCCACCAAGCGATGGCATGCCATTGTTTTGTTCTTTATATCGACCTTATCGATCGTTTTTTCGTCGCCGATCTCCTCCACAAAATCTTTTCTGACGGATTGGTACAGCCAGAAAGATGGCGCCACTTGGAAATGGTTTGGCCTTGAGACTCCCCTCAAGACCTATGGATGGAAACTCAAAGGTGACATGAAGGAGGCCTACTTTGGCCAGACCGCAGGCGGACTTCCCAACCAACCCACCAGTAACTGGTGCTTCGACATGAAGCTTCGTTTCACTTGGGAGCCGGAAGTGATCCTACCCTCTCTCAAGGGATGGAGTTTCATGTCGTACTGGCGTTATCGCGCGGGTGGAAATCTAAGATGGGCGGCAGGAACCCCCAATTTCATCGCTCCGAGCAACATGCCCA
Source organism: Pseudomonadota bacterium (assembly GCA_009928265.1). GTDB lineage: Bacteria > Verrucomicrobiota > Verrucomicrobiia > Chthoniobacterales > UBA6821 > UBA6821. Next base: position 4,936 of record RFPR01000055.1, read on the forward strand.
ACGGTGCGGATCTCTGGAACCTCGCACAGATGATTGAATACACCTCCAAGAATAAAGCCCTGTACTTCAACCTCGGTTGGGAAAATCCCTACGAGCAGTTCCTCCAGCAACCGCTCTCCAAGATTTTCGAGAACCAGGCGATCACAACGAGCAAGGGCATCGGGGCGACTGTCGGGCCAGGTATCCCGGTCATGAATGCATCGGGCACCTCCGTCTACTATTACAAGAACAGTTCGGTGCCTTGGGGAAACACCTTCGGCGCGTGGGGAGGAACCCTTCGGGTGAAACCCCTCCGCAATGTCTACATTCAGTCTGGACTTTATGCCGCCAATTCCAATATGGGCGGCCCCACTCAGACCCAATTCTCGGCGACAAGCGTCTATCCCTACACCTCAGTACCAGCCAGCTACAAGGGACAGTTCCGGGGTTCCGGACAGGTCACCCCGGTCGTAGGTGGCAATGGCCAACTGATTCCAGGCGCCAAGCAAAATCTCGGCTGGGTACCGAGCACCGCGGGAGCCAACAACCATGGCTTCGGAGGAATGGCAGGATCGCCCCAGTTCAATCCTAATACCCAGAACATCGGTGCCAGACCCACCAACAATCCGCAGTATGTGACCACCAACAACAGTAGCACATACACCAACTCAGCTGGTCAGCGCGTCGCGGCACCCCGATACTACACCTCCAGCCCCTACGATCAGGGTAGCGGCGGCCAGTACTCACAGAACGGACTCTTCAGCGTCACCGAAATCGGATGGGAGCCCAAGTGGGGAAGCGACCGACTTGAGGGCAAATATGCAATCGGTAACTACATCTGGGGGAATGCCAGCTCTCAGTTCACCCCCTTTGCCTTCACAACCAGCGCCTCTGGGACAACCTCGGCAAATTCGCCTACCCGCAAACCCGTTCCGACCACCCAAACCCCCGTCGTCTATGGCTTCTATGCACAGCTTGACCAGCAACTCTATGTGGAGAAAGGACACAAATATCAGGATGACCAGGTCTCCATGCATGCCTCGGTCTCTAAGCAGGGACTCTACTCCTTCAGCATGATGAATTTCACACCGCCCAACAACTGCCAGGTACCGCTCTATTTCCACACGGGTCTGGCCTACAAGGGGCTTATTCCCATGCGTGACAACGACATGATCGCGGTCTGCGTGGGAAGCGCCTTCTACAGCGGCCAATACAACCAGTGGATCGATGGTCAGAATCAGGCCCTTCAGAACGACTACGGAAGTGCTTACAATGCTGTGGTTCCAAACGGGCCGACTGTCCAGCGTCCCGTTAACCCCACTACAGGCGCTCCATCAGCGAACTATCAGAACTACTACGCCTACCAGCCCCACTACACGAGCACGCAAATCATCGAGGCCTGCTACGACATCCAGTTAACGAAGTGGGCCAACCTCAAACCCTTCGTGGAATTCATCATTAATCCCGCAGGGAATGGCTCTGTGCCCAATGTCACGATCCTCGGAGCAAGCAGCAAATGGTTCTTCTAAATCCCTTCATGGTGGTTAGCACGCTCCGTCCCCTTCCCTTTAACCGCTAGGGGACGGGGCTTTCCACCGAAAAAAACAATCCATACCAAAACCCAATAAATCATATGAGCACCAAGAATATCCTGAGTCTCGGACCCATCGCTGCCCGTCAGCTCTCCACCGCCACTGTCACTATTCCCCAGTGGGACTACATCACGCTGCGTTGGCTCCTAAACCTCCTTCCCTACGTCAATGTGGATGGCGGCGCCTACCGAATCAACCGGGTCATCGATAAAAAGGGTAAGGGAGGAGATCTTCTTCCGGAGCTCGCGACTGTCGGCGGCGGAGAGAAAGAACTCCCGACAACCTATGTCGACTATGAGGAGGATCCCCAAGAAATCGAGCTAAGCGCGATCACCACGGTGCTCCACACCCACACGCGCATCACAGATCTCTTCAGCAACAAGATTGACCAGCTTCGCGAGCAGGTCCGCCTCACCGTGGAGGCCGTCAAGGAACGCGAGGAACACGAGATCATCAACAACCGTGACTTCGGTCTTCTCAACAAGGTTTCCAATGATTACCGGATCAAAACCCGTAAAGGGGCACCAACCCCCGATGACCTCGACGAGTTGCTTGGCCTGATCTGGAAGAAGCCGGCTTTCTTCCTCGCCCATCCCAAGGCCATCACCGCATTCGGCCGAGAGGCGACACGACGTGGTGTGCCACCAGTAGTTGTTCATCTCTTCGGATCGCCCTTCATCACATGGCGAGGAATTCCCTTGGTCCCTTCCAACAAACTTCCGATCGCCAAGGACGGCACCACCCGCATCCTCCTACTGCGCGTCGGAGAGGATAAACGGGGCGTCGTCGGCCTCCAGAAGGTCGGCGTTGCAGGCGAGGTTGAACCCGGTCTCTCCGTTCGCTACAGCGGAACCAGCGACAACTCGATCGCCTCGCATCTTGTTACCCGTTACTTCTCGCTAGCCGTGCTCGCAGAAGATGCCCTTGCCAGCCTCGATGGCGTGGTCCTGAACAAGTATCACGAGTATGTCTGAGTCATTTCCCGTCATCCTCGGGGGCTTCGCGCCCCCAGGGATCGGGGAGACCGCCCACAGCGATCTCGTCACAGGACTTTTCAGGGAGCAACTCTACCGCAAGTCTCCACCCGTTACCCCGGATCCCGGCTTGTCGGTTCCCAATGCCGACCTTGTGGGGCATTTCCAGCCAATCGCCGAACCGTCCGCCTATCCGGACTTCGGAGCCTTCACCACGGAAGAGGCTCCGTTCTCCAACGAGAGAACAACTGCTGCTACGACCGCACCGGTTACGGAACTCTCACTTGTAAACAGCGAACCGCAGCACGAAGAAGGTGATCTGAATCCACCACCGATCCACTCCCTATCGCCCGGTGCGACATCCGGGGAAACAGAGCCAAAGAGAATCGAACTCCCCTACGGGGAACCGCTCGGACCGCGCCTTGATTCTCCTCTCCGGGACGGAAATGCCTCTGCCAGAGAGGGATACTCTCTTCCATTCTCAGGTCATTCTGAGACACCCAGTTACTACTTCATCGAGGAACCGCTTCCAAAAGCCAGTCCGGAACCCAAATCCGGAACTCCCGGCGCCTCAGTCCATCCCGCCGCGCCGTTTGACGTTGAGCGCGTGAGGAAGGATTTCCCGATCCTCTCCGAGAAGAATAGTGGTAAACCCCTGATCTTCCTGGATAACGCGGCAACCACGCAAAAACCGCGCACTGTCATCGACGCTATCTCACGCTTTTACGAGCACGACAACAGCAATATCCACCGCGCCGCCTACGAGCTAGCGGAGCGGGCTACCGAGGCATTCGAGGGAGCCCGTGACAAGGTTGCTCGGTTCCTCGGCGCACGCTCTTCCAAGGAGATCGTCTTCACGCGGGGAACCACCGAGTCGATCAACCTCGTAGCCAATACCTTCGGACGCCGTTTCATCGGAGAGGGAGACGAGATCATCCTCTCCCAACTGGAACATCATGCCAACATCGTCCCCTGGCAAATGCTCGCCAAACAGGTCGGTGCCGTCATCAAAGTCATCCCGATTAATGACCGTGGTGAGCTGATCCTCGAAGAATTCGTCCGCCTTATCGGACCCCGGACCAAGTTGGTCTCCGTGGCCCACGTCTCCAACTCGCTCGGAACCATCAATCCCGTCGAGGAGATCATCGCAATCGCCCATGCGCATGGCGTTCACGTTCTTGTGGACGGCGCCCAATCGACGCCTCACCTGCCGGTCAATGTGCAGGCACTCGACGCGGACTTTTTCGTCTTTTCCGGACACAAGGTCTTCGGGCCGACCGGGATCGGGGCCCTCTACGCAAAGTCTCACCTGCTCGAGGTTCTTCCCCCCTGGCAGGGCGGCGGACACATGATCCGCGACGTCACCTTCGAGAGAACCATCTTCCAAGATGCCCCGGAGAAGTTTGAGGCAGGCACACCGGATATCGCCGGAGCGGTCGGACTCGGTGCGGCTATCGACTACCTCTTCAGCCTTGGGATCCCGAATATCGCGGCCTACGAGCATTCCCTGCTCGAATACGCGATGCTAAGAATCGCTGGCGTTCCAAGTATCCGTCCTCTTGGGACAGCGGCCAACAAAGCGAGCGTTCTATCCTTTGTCATCCCCGGGATCCCTAATGAGACGATCGCCTCACATCTGGACAAGCAGGGCATCGCCGTTCGCGCTGGTCATCACTGCGCCCTCCCAGCAATCCGTCACTTTGGACTGGAGAGCTCTGTGCGACCTTCCTTGGCGTTCTACAACACAACCCACGAGATCGACACCCTCGTCGCGGCACTGCATGATCTGGTTGGTAGACACAGACCATGAGCAACGAAATCCCCGCCATTACTCCCCGCAAGGCCAGCGAGATTGCCGAGGATAACACCAGCGCGATCCTGCTTGATGTCCGGACACCCTCCGAGTTCTCGGCCAGGCGTGCAGTTGGCGCCCGGAACGTACCCCTCGACACGATTCCTACCACCATCGCCGGGGGAAAACTTCCCAAGGATGCAACCATCTGCGTCCTTTGTGAGAAAGGAGGTCGAGCCGTCATTGCCGCCGAGCATTTACTCAAGGCGGGCCATCGTAACGTTCATGTTGTCACCGGCGGCACCGAGGCCTGGGCAATTGAGGGTCTCCCTGTCGAAGGGTCCGGACGCAACGTCATTAGTATCGAGAGGCAGGTGCGCATCGGCGCCGGCAGTCTTGTGCTTGCCGGAGTGATCCTGGGTTTTGCATTTCATCCCGGCTTCTTCGCCCTCCCCGCATTCGTTGGCGCCGGCCTGGTTTTCGCCGGCATCACCGACTGGTGCGGGATGGGACTCCTTCTGGCCAAAGCGCCCTGGAATCGATAGGGTGCTGGGATGAAATCCCGGAAGCATCTGCTCCAACCGATTCTCGATTCCTATCAGGAAAGCGGTGGGATCAACCACGTCGACAGTTCGAACCTTCCTTCGAAAAAGGCGGTGGAAGCTCTCAGCGAGGATCTGCTTCATCTTCTGTTCCCGGGGTTTTTTTCCGATGAGGCCGTCTCCTCCGAGGAGCTTCCCTCAGCGGCGATGGAAATCGTTAACAAGATCGCAGACCAGCTGGAATCCTCTATAATCGTCAGTTTGCGTGGTGAGAATGTCCCGGATAATGATGATCAGCTTCGCAAGAAGGCCACTGCCATCACGGAGAGACTGATCACTCAGATTCCAGGGGTTCGGGCGCTCCTAAAAACGGACGTGGAGGCAGCCTATGCCGGGGATCCCGCGGCACGTAGTCTGGAGGAAATCGTGCTGGCTTATCCCGGACTGGAAGCAGTGGCGATCCAGCGCGTCGCCCATCTTCTCTACAAAGAGGAAGTACCTCTCCTGCCACGCATGATGACTGAGTGGGCCCATAGCAGAACGGGCATCGACATCCATCCCGGTGCCGCCATCGGATCTCATTTCTTCATCGACCACGGCACAGGCGTCGTCATCGGCGAGACCTGCGTTATCGGCGACCGAGTGAAGCTGTATCACGGCGTCACCCTGGGTGCCCGCAGCTTCCAAAAGGACGAGCAGGGTGCGATCATCAAGGGTCTACGACGTCATCCCCGCGTGGAGGACGACGTTACGATTTATCCCAACGGGATCATCCTGGGTGGCGACACCACGATCGGTGCGCGCAGCACAATCGGGGCGAATGTTTTCCTCATGAAGAGCATTCCTCCCGATACCTTGCTTGTGCGCGGCGAACAGATCCAGAGTCGCCTCGACAAGAAGAGCGGAAAAAAGAAGGAGACTGTTACCGTCCAGATCAGCCAGGACGAGATCGATTTTATAATCTAACAGGGGATTCCTGCTTTTCCGACCGCTCTAGTCGGGTATATTTGATCTATGCAGCTCTCAATGCGCACGGACTATGCCCTGAGGGCGCTTTTCACTCTTGTGGAGCACCGGGGAGCCCCACCGATTCCGATTCTCGAGCTCGCACGACGTAATGATGTCCCCAAACGCTTTCTTGAGCACATTATGCTCGATCTCAAGGAGAAGGGCTGGGTTGTAAGCACCGCGGGGAAACGAGGTGGGTACCAGTTGGCCAAGGATCCCTCCAAGATCACCATGGGGGAGGTGGTCCGCCACTTTGACGGCTACCTGGCACCCATTGCCTGCGTCTCGGTGACCGATTACAAACGCTGTTCGCAAGAACCAACCTGCCGTTTCCGTCGGGTAATGCTCACGGCCAGAAACCTCGTAGCCGGACTGATGGACAGGACTTCTCTGGCCGATGTCATGAAATCCCCGATTGTTGGTAAGGGCGAAATCAACCAGATCCAGGGAGTCGACGGCGAAGGGATCTGAGACACTCCCAATTGGGAGTAATGGAGGCCGCAGAAAGGTTCGTTGTATAAACGACTTTATCGATCGTGATAAATGGATTGACAATGGAATGTCGATTGATAAGGTCGTTTATAAGTCAACCCGCCTACAGCTCTTCCAATTACCATTCCAAAACCATGAAAGCGATCTTCTCTCTTCACTTCCTACTTCTCGTGATCTCCTCTGTAATCACTGGATGTGCTTCCGTTTCGGAAAATCATTCAACCCACATCAAACTGGGGATTTCCCGAATCCCCGTTCATGAAGTGCCCAAGGCGGTTTTGGCCGCCTCGGAACATCATGTGCCTGGAATCTACATTCACACGGCTAGCATCAACCATCACCAGAGACATGATGTGTATGAACTCCGAGGCCTCTCGCACCACACTCATTACGATATCTATGTGACCGCCGATGGCCATGTTCTGGATATCGACCATGACAAATGGCTCTCCGATTAGCCCCTGATCCGAACATCTGAATCTCCCAACGACCATCATCACACTATGAAAACACCAAAAAATATCATCATTGCGCTTGCGCTCCTTAGTACAGCTTCCCTCCGCGCTGAGGTCTCGCTCCTGAACGTGAGCTATGACCCCACTCGCGAACTCTACGCCGAGTTCAACAAGGCCTTTGCAAAGCATTGGAAGGCATCAACGGGCGAAGACGTCAGGATCTCGACCTCGCACGGCGGTTCCGGCTCCCAATCACGCCTGATCCAGGATGGCAGCGAGGCCGACGTCGCTACTCTCGCGCTAGCCTATGACATCGATGCAATCCATGAGAAGGGCACCACGGGAGCCTTTGAAAAACCGTTGATTCCCAAGGACTGGCAGTCACGCCTTCCCCATAATAGCTCCCCCTACACATCCACGATCGTCTTCCTTGTTCGGAAAGGAAATCCCAAGAATATCAAGGATTGGGATGATCTCGTCAGGGAGGATGTCTCCATCATCACCCCCAATCCCAAAACCGGCGGTGGCGCTCGCTGGAACTTCCTCGCGGCCTGGGCCTACGCGAAGAAAAAATTCGGAGGTGACGAGGCTAAGATCCGCGGGTTCCTCGGGCAGATCTACAAGAATGCCCTCAAGAACGGCCTACCACCAGCCGCCCGTGCCGCCACGATCTCCTTTACTGAACGGAAACTCGGCGATGTCTCCATCAACTGGGAAAACGAAGCCCTGCTGATCAAAAAGCAGAACCCGGACTATGAGATCATCACACCTTCTATCAGCATCCTCGCCGAACCCCCGGTTACCGTGATCGATGCCAATGTGGACGCAAAAAACACCCGCAAGCAGGCGACGGCCTACCTTGAGTATCTCTACACCCCCGAGGGGCAGGACATCATCGGTAAAAATTTTTACCGTCCGATTGATCCCTCGGCCAAAGCGAAGTATGCCGGTCAGTTCAAGAACCTTAGCCTAGTAACCATCCAAGACTTCGGCGGTTGGAGCAAGGCGCAGAAGACCTACTTCGCGGATCGCGCTGTCTTTGACGAGATCATCAAAGGCATCAGGAAATAATCACGGGGGGAGTCGCCCCTGCACGGCGCGCGATGATCGGAATACCATCCCAGTCTCGCGGGCTCTCATCAGAGGGCGCGCAATTGGGCAATCGCACCCGTTCGATCCTCCGTTATGGGGATCAACTGGCGGGGCGGAGCCCTCATCTGG
>RFPR01000056.1 GCA_009928265.1 Pseudomonadota bacterium
CGACCAGATGCTCGTGGAGATGACCGACCAGGTTGCTGACGCCGTCCTGCGCGACAACTACCTCCAGAACATCGTGCTCGGAAACGCCCGCGCCCGCGCCGCCATGCTCGCCGGGGCCCACCGCCGGTTCATCCAGGCGCTGGAGGATGCCGGGACCCTGACGCGGAGCCTTGAGTTCCTGCCCAGCGAGGAAGAACTGCGTCAGCGGGAGAGCTCCGGCGCCGGCCTGACGGCGCCAGAGTTGTGTGTGCTGCTGGCCTACGCGAAGTTGCACTTGAACGAGGAGCTGACCCGAGCCGGGACGGCTGATGCGGCGAAGACCGGCAATTGCAGGGGTCTTTCCGACATACCGGGGACGAATGCGGAGGCGCGGGTGTGTCTCCTTATTGTCGAGCTCATACTCCTCGATGTAACCCTCGCGCTGGAGGATGGCGATGATGTCGCTCTTGATCTTGGAATAAGGGACGAAGAACTCCTCCTTCTGCACGCTCACGGCGTTGCGGACTCGGGTGAGCAGGTCGGCGATGGGATCTGTCAGGGCACTCATGGAAATCAGGCGGCTGCGGTTTCGGTCTTGGCCGTCTCGGGCTTCTTGGCGGCATTACGTCCGGCGAAGGGCATGCCGAGCTCGGTGAGCAGGGCGCGAGCCTCGTCGTTGGAGCTGGCGGAGGTGACGATAGTGATGTCGAACCCGATGTTCTTCTTGATCTTATCAAGCTCGATTTCGGGAAAGATCGACTGGTCGGTGACGCCGAGGGTGTAGTTCCCGTTGCCGTCGAAGGCGCGGGTCGAGACACCGCGGAAATCGCGAATCCTCGGGAGGGCCGTCTTGATGAGGCGCTCGAGGAACTCGTACATGAGGCGGCCGCGGAGGGTCACCTTGGCCCCGATGGCCTGACCGGCGCGGAGCTTGAAGTTGGAAATGGCCTTCTTGGCGATGGTCTCGACGGGCTTCTGGCCGGTGATGGTTTCGAGTTCGTCCTTTGCGATCTCAAGGGCAGCCTTGACGTCGGGCGAGGAGGCGATGGATGTATTGATAACGACCTTCACCAGGCGGGGAACCTGGTGGACGTTCTTGTAACCCCTCTTCTCCTTGAGTGCGGGGATGATGCGCGTGGCGTATTCGTTCTGAAGTTCGGCAATGGGCAGTGACATGTCGCTGTATCCTTTGATGCGGGAGCTTCCCTGGGTTTATTCGGCCTTGTCGGCCTTTTCAGCCTTCGCCTTCTTGGCGGCGGGCTTTTTGGCGGCCTTGGGCTTTGCTTCCTTCCCTTCCTTGGCGGCGGCCTCTCGGACACCCTTCTGAAGGAGCTTGACGTTGGAAATGTGAATTGGGCCCTCGCGCTCGATGATCGCGCCGTTAGGCTGATCCTGGGAGCGGCGCACGTGCTTCTTGATCATACGGACACCTTCGACGATGACCTGATGCTTGGCGCGGTTGACCTGAAGGATTTTCCCCTCGGAACCGCGATGGTTCCCGGAGATGACCTTCACGAGGTCGCCGGCGTGGACGTGGGTTTTGATGAGCTGGTAAGCAGGCATGGACGTGTCGGGATCAGAGCACCTCGGGTGCAAGTGAGACGATCTTCATGAAATTCTTCTCGCGGAGTTCACGCGCCACGGGGCCGAAGATACGGGTGCCGCGGGGATTGAGGTCCTTGTCGATGATGACGATTGCATTCTTGTCGAAGCGAAGGTAGGAGCCATCGTCGCGCTTGACGGGTTGCTTGGTGCGGACAACGACAGCGCGGACGACATCACCCTTCTTCACGGTGCCGCCAGTCGCGGCCTCCTTGACGTTGGCGGTGATGACATCCCCGACGCGAGCCGTCAGGGTGCGCTTGCCGATGACGCCGATCATGGTGGCCATGCGGGCGCCGGTGTTGTCGGCGACATCGAGACGTGAGCGGATCTGGATCATGGTATGGGGTCCTGAAAAATGTGGCGGATCAGTGGCGGATCACCTCGACGAGGCGCCAGCGCTTGAGGCGGCTGAGGGGGCGTGTCTCCATGATGGAAACGCGGTCACCGACCTTTGCCTCGTTCTTCTCGTCATGGACGTGGAACTTCTTGACCTGCTTGATGATCTTGCCGAAGAGCGGGTGAGGGACGCGGGTGATGGTCTTGACAACGATGGTCTTGTCCATCTTGTCGGAGATGACCTCGCCCACGCGGGTCTTGCGGAGGGAGCGTTCCTCGGATTTCGGGGAAGTGGTGGCTGTGTCGTTCATTCGGTTCGGTGCCTGGTGGCTGGAAAGTTGGGTCAGGAGGCCTTGGATACGCCGGTCTTGGTGGACAGGACTGTCTCGAGGCGGGCGATCTCGCGGCGCAGGGTGCGCAGGAGATGGGGCTTCTCCAGCTGGCCGGCCTGCTGCTGAAGGCGGAGGTGGAAGATCTCCTGCCGCAGCTCCTTCTTGCGTGAAGAGAGTTCAGTAGGCGTCAATTCGCGGATTTCGTCAAGATTCATATCTGTGTTCCTCTTTTTCCTCGGCGTCTCCTTAGGAGGCGTGGTGGCGGGTGACAAACTTCGTGCGGATCGGCAGTTTGTTGGCAGCGAGTCGCAGGGACTCGCGGGCCACGGTCTCGGAAATACCGTCTAGCTCGAAGAGGATGTTGCCGGGACGAACCGTGGCAACCCAGTACTCGGGCTGTCCCTTACCCTTACCCATTCGGGTTTCGGGCGGACGGGCGGTCACCGACTTGTCGGGGAAGATACGGATCCAGAGCTTGCCTTTGCGCTTCATGTTGCGGGTCAGCGCAACGCGGGCAGCCTCGATCTGGGTGTTGGTGATCCAGGCGCGCTCCAGTGTCTGGAGTCCGAATTCACCGAAATCAATGTTGATGTTCCGCGAGGCGGTCCCGGAGCGGCTACCGCGCTGGGTCTTGCGGTACTTGACTCGTTTGGGCATCAGGGGCATGGCGTGTCTCCTTTAGAGGTTGAAAGTGTTGGAATTCGGTGAATCAGGCGACGCTCTCGGCCGTCTCGGGGGCCGCAGCACGGGGTTCGCGGGGCTCGGGAAGCTTCTCAGGCTTCTTGCAGATCCAGCACTTGACGCCGATCTTACCGGCAACGGTGTCGGCCTCGGCAAAGCCGTAGTCGATCGTGGTGCGGAGGGTATGGAGCGGGATGGTGCCGGCGCGGACGACCTCGGTGCGGGCGATTTCGGCCCCTCCAAGACGACCACTGGCGCGGATCTTGATACCATCGGCGCCCATGTCCATGGCGATCTGCATCGCCTTCTTCATGGCGCGGCGAAACCCGATGCGGCGCTCAAGTTGTCCGGCGACGCTCTCGGCGACGAGGGTCGCGTCGAGTTCGGGTTGCTTGATTTCGACGATGTCGATCTTGGCCTGCTTGCCGCCAGCCAGGTCACTGACCTTCTTGGTCATGGTCTCGATTTCGCTTCCCTTACGTCCGATGACGATACCGGGACGGGCGGTGAAGATGGTCACGCGGACGCTGTTCCAGGCCCGCTCAATGACAATGCGGGAGACAGCGGCGGTCTTGAGCTTCTTCTTAAGCCAGCCGCGGATCTGCTGGTCGGCATAGAGGAAGTCTGCGAATTCCTTCTCGCCGGCGTACCAGCGTGAGGACCAGTCGCGGGTGACGGGAAGGCGGAAGCCAATCGGGTTAACTTTTTGTCCCATGGTGAGAGGTCGGTTGGTGTTGGGGAGGCGTCTTGCTTACGCGTTAGATTCGGTGGCGGCTGCCTCGGGCGTAGGGGCAGGAGTGGCGGTTTCCACAGCGGCGGCCTTGGGAGCCTTCTTGGTCTTGCCCTTACCGGAGGTCTTTGGCTTGTCGGAGCGGCGGACGATCGGCACCTCATCAGTGAGGACGATACGGATATGGCTGTTGCGCTTGCGAACCGGTCCGGCGCTGCCGCGTGCCTTGGGGCGGACACGCTTGATGGTCGGGGCCTCGCCGCAGACAGCTTCCTTCACCACGAGAAGCTCGGGGCGAACGTTGTTGTTATGCTCTGCATTGGCGATAGCGCTCTTGAGAACCTTGCCGACGAGAGGCGCGGCCTTCTTGGGAACAAAGGCAAGGAGTTGGAGGGCATCGATGGCGGGAAGGCCCTGGATCTCGCGAGTGACCTCGCGGGCCTTGAAGGCGGAGATGCGCGCGTAGCGGTGGGTGGCGATGACTTGCATGGCTTTAGGAATTATCGGGTGGTATCGATTCGGAGAGTGTCGCCCGTGCGGACGGATTCGGTGTTCGCAGCCGTGGACTGGACGATGGCTCCGCTGACAGCGTCGCGGACATCGACGACACGAACGGAGGCGATCTGTTTGTCGCCGCGCCATACTTGGAAAGGCATGCCGGTCTTGACCCCCTGGCGGGAACCGAGATCGGAGACGACAAGCGCGAGGTCGGGCTTCACGTCGATGACACGTCCTCCGGTGAGTCCGGCAGGATTACCTTGGCCCGAGGCGGAGCGGCCGATGAGCGCATTGGCAGCACGCAGATTCTCCTCAACACGGAGACGGGCCTTGGCATTGATCCCCTCGGAGGTTTTGAGAAGGGCCATGACGGACTCGCTGAGGGCAGTGAGGCGCTCCTTAGCCTCGTCGTTTTCCTTCTGGAGGAGACGGAGATCACGGACGGCGGCCAGAAGGCGGGTGCGCAGCGCATCGTCCCCCTTGGAAGAAGAAAGGCCGAGTGCCTCGATGCGTTCGTTCAGGTCGTCAGACTTACGTCGGAAGACCTCAGCCTCACCGTTGGCAACGGCGAGACTCTCGGTCAATCCCTTGATGGCGGCCTCGGAGAGGACCAGTTTCTCGCGCAGGGAAGCCTCCGAGCCAGACTGCTGCGCAACCGCGGCGGCGACGGGCAGCCCGAGAAGGGCTGCCGCCGTGGCGGCTGAGAGCTGGCGTTGGCAGACGGAGGACATGATGCGTAAGGAAATCAGGGGGCTACTTGGTGACCTTGGCGGTGTGCGAACCGTGCTTCTTGAAGATACGGGTCGGTGCAAACTCGCCGAGCTTGTGGCCGACCATGTTTTCCGTGACGAAGACAGGAATGAAGGAACGGCCGTTGTGGACGTTGAAGGTGTGGCCGACAAAGTCGGGAGTGACAGTCGAGCGGCGCGACCAGGTCTTGATCGGCTTCTTGACGTTGGCTTCGTTGAGCTTGTCGATTTTCTCGAGGAGCTTCCACTCCACGAATGGGCCTTTTTTGAGGGAGCGTGACATGGCTGGTTATTTCTTTTTGCGGCGCTGTACGATGAAGGTGTCGCTCTGCTTGTGCTTGCGACGGGTCTTGAATCCCTTGGAGAGCTGACCCCAGGGGCTCATGGGGTGATGGCGTCCGCCACCGCCCTTGCTCTTGCCCTGACCGCCACCCATCGGGTGATCGACCGGGTTCATGGCCATACCGCGGGTCTGCGGACGGATACCGAGCCAACGGGAACGGCCGGCCTTTCCGCTGGAGACGTTCATGTGCTCGATGTTACCGACCTGGCCAATGGTGGCGTAGCACTCCTCGTTGATGCGGCGCAGTTCGCCGGAAGCCATCTTGAGAAGAGCGTAGCCGCCCTCGCGATTGCTGAGGATCGCCTGGGATCCCGCGCTGCGGACGATCTGGCCTCCCTTGCCGGGGGTCAGTTCCACGTTGTGCAGGGCAAGACCGAGAGGGATTGCCTTCAGAGGAAGGGCGTTGCCTACGTTCGGTTCGGCGTTCTCACCGGCCTGAACCTTGGCGCCGACCACGAGGCCTGCAGGGTGCAGGATGTAGGCCTTCTCGCCGTCCGGATACTGGATGAGGGCGAGACGGGCGCTGCGGTTCGGATCGTACTCGACGGCGATCACGTCGGCGACTGCGTCGCGGCGTGAGCGCTTGAAGTCGATGATACGGTACTTCTTCTTGTGACCGCCGCCACGGTGGCGGGAGGTCTTGCGGCCCATGTTATTGCGGCCGCCGGTGCGCTTCTTGCTCTCGGTGAGGGACTTCTCCGGAGTGCTCTTGGTGATCTCCTCAAAGGAGGGGAGCGCCTTGAAACGCTGGGCCGGAGTCAGTGGACGGAAGGTCTTGAGTGCCATGGTCGTGGAGCGGTTTCGGTTACGCGATGTCGATCTTCTCGCCTGCGGCGAGGGTCACGATGGCCTTTTTCCAGTGGGCGCGACGGCCGAAGTCGGCGCGACGCTCGCGCTTCTTCTTTCCTTCGACCTGAGCAGTGTTGACCGATGCGACCTTCTTCTTAAAGAGGGTCTCGATGGCCTTCTTGATCTCGATCTTGTTGGCCGCCGGAGCGACGCGGAAGACGTACTTATTGAGCTTCTCGGAGAGAAGGCTCGCCTTCTCCGTCACGAGGACGCTCTTGATGATGTCGTGGGCTTCTTTCATGGCCGAAATTATCCGTTGAGTCTGTTTCCAAGGGCCTCGAGGGCGTCCTTGGTGATGATGATCTTGTCGAAGGCGAGGAGGTTCTCGGTGTTTACCTCGGCGGCCGTCATGAGGAGGTCACCGGCCACGTTGCGGGCAGCAAGGAAGGTGCTGTCGCTGAACGAGACGGATACCACGAGGGTGCGGCGGACATCGCCGGCGAGGCCCTTGATTAGATTCACGAAGGCCTTGGTCTTGCCCTCCTTGATCTCGAAGGAATCAACGATCAGTACATCGCCGGAAAGAATGCGGGCGCTAAGGGCCTTGCGGAAAGCGAGCTTCTTGACGGCCTTGGGGGTCTTCTTGGCGTAGCTGCGGGGATGCGGTCCGTGGACAACGCCGCCGCCCGACCAAACGGGGGAGCTGGCGTAGCCGGCGCGGGCGCGACCGGTACCCTTCTGCTTCCAGGGCTTCTTTCCGGAGAGATTGACGGTGGCCTTGGTCTTGACGGATGCGGTGCCGCTGCGGCGGTTGGCGCGCATGGCGACGACCACGTCATGGACGGCCTGCGTCCCCTTTCCGTCGGTGATGAGCTCGATCTTGGCCTTCTTGGCCACGTCGGCGGTGAGAATGGTGGCGCTCATGGTTTACTTCTTGGAGGTCTTCTTTTTGGAGGGACGGACGACCACAAAGGCACCCTTGGCGCCGGGGATCGCTCCGCTGACGAGAATCACGCCGTCGGCCTCGCGGACCTGGACGATCTCGAGATTCTGGAGAGTGATGCGCTCGTCGCCCATGTGACCGGGCATGCCCATGTTTTTCCATACGCGGCCTGGGGTAAGGCGGTTACCGATAGCTCCGTTTCGGCGGTGCATCATGGAACCGTGGGTCTCGGGCTGTCCGGCGAACTTGAAGCGCTTGACGACACCCTGGAAACCTTTGCCCTTGGATGTGGCAATGACGTCCACATACTGGCCGTCCTGGAAGGTCGTGACAGGGAGGTCAACGGACTCAGGGGCGGACTCGCTGTCCGTGAGGCGGAACTCGCGGATGAAGCGCTTGGGGGTCGAGGAAGTCTTGCCGAAGTGTCCCTTCTGGGACTTGGAGACGCGCTGCTCCTTCTGGTCGCCATAGCCGACCTGGATGGCGGAGTAACCGTCCTTTTCCTTGGTCTTGACCTGTAGGACGCGGTTGCCTCCGGCCTCGATGACCGTGACGGGGCGGATGCGTCCCTTTGCGTCGTAGACCCGGGTCATGCCGAGTTTCTTGCCGAGGATTCCGATGCTCATGATCGTGCGTGGTTAGAGTGGTTCGGACCGGAAGGTCAGATCTTGATGGTGATGTCGACGCCGGCCGGGAGATTGAGCTTGCGAAGCTCGTCTACGGTCTTGGCGGTAGGCTCGAGGATGTCGAGGAGGCGCTTGTGGGTGCGGATCTCGAACTGGTCCATCGACTTCTTGTCGACGTGGGGCGAGCGGTTGACGGTGAATTTCTCGATACGGGTCGGGAGCGGGATTGGACCCGTCACCTTGGAACCGGTGCGCTTGGCTGTCTCGACGATCTCGAGAGCCGAGGTGTCGACGAGGCGGAAATCAAAGCCTTTGAGGCGGATACGGATGCGTTGTCCTGCGGCCATAGTCTTGGTTGGTTAGTTTTTCTGATCGAGGACCGCGGCCAGAACCTGGGCCGGGACCTGTTCGAAGTGGGATGGTTCCATCGAGTAGGAGGCGCGTCCCTTGGAAAGGGAGCGGATGGAAGTGGCGTAACCGAACATTTCCGAGAGGGGAACCTCCGCGTTGACGCTGGTAACGATCGCCTTGGTCTCGATGGACATGATCTTTCCGCGGCGGCGGTTCAGATCGCCCATGATGTCACCCTGATACTCCTCCGGGGTCACTGCCTCGACCTTCATGATCGGCTCGAGAAGGATCGGTTTGGCGTTCTTGAGACCGTCCTTAAGCGCAAAAATGGCAGCCATCTTGAACGCCATTTCGTTGGAGTCGACGTCGTGGTAGGAACCGTCGACGATTTCGATATGGACGTCGATGACGGGGTAACCTCCGACGACACCATTGAGAGAAGCCTCATTGAGGCCCTTGATGACTGCGGGGATGAAATCCTTTGGAATGGAACCACCGACCGTTTTGTTTTCAATGGTGACGCCCTTGCCCTTTTCGTTGGGGGCAATCTTGATAACGACGTGGCCGTACTGACCTCGTCCACCCGACTGCTTGACGAGTTTACCCTCGCCATCTGCCGCCGTGAGAATGGTCTCTTTGTAGGCGATCTGGGGCTTGCCGGAGTTCGCCTCGACCTTGAACTCGCGCATCATGCGATCACGGATGATTTCGAGGTGAAGCTCGCCCATGCCGGCGATGATGGTCTGGCCTGTCTCCTCGTTGGTGAAGACGCGGAAGGTGGGATCCTCTTCGGAAAGGCGCTGGAGAGCATTACCCATCTTCTCCTGGTCGGCCTTGGTCTTGGGCTCGATCGCCATGGAGATAACCGGATCAGGGAAGGAAGGAGGCTCGAGGGCGATCGGGTCATCCTCGGTGCAAAGGGTGTCGCCGGTGGTGATGTTCTTGATGCCGACGATAGCGGCGATGTCACCGGAGTAGCAGGTGTCGATGTCCTCGCGCTTGTCGGCCTGAATCTGGATGAGACGGCTGATACGCTCGCGCTTGCCGGTGCGGGGATTGAGGACGGTGTCGCCCTTGCTCAGCTTGCCGGAATAGACACGGAAGAAGACGAGCTTTCCGACGAATGGATCGCTCCAGAGCTTGAAGGCAAGGGAGCAGAAGGGGGCGTTGTCGTCGGTGACGGCAAACTTGTCCTCGCCGTTATCAGGGTTCTGTCCTTTGGCGGGAGGAATGTCAATCGGGCTCGGGAGATAGTCGACAACCGCATCGAGGAGGTACTGGACACCCTTGTTCTTGAAGGCGGATCCGCCGGCGACGGGAACGAACTTGTTGGAGATCGTCTGTCGACGGATGGCCTGCTTGAGGATCTCGCGAGTGACGGGCTTCTCCTCAAGGAAGAGCATTCCTACTTCCTCGTCGAGGTCGGTCATCTGGCTGACGAGATCGTCGTAAGCGGCGACAGCCTTGTCCTTCAACTCCGCAGGAATCTCGGCGATGGTGTAATTGGAGCCCATGCTAGCGTCATCGGCATAGATGACGGCCTTCTGGTTCACGACGTCGATCTGGCCCTGGAGGTTATCCTCGGCACCGATCGGGATGAGGATCGGCCAGGCATTCGCACCGAGCTTGGTACGCATGTCGTTAACGGCATTCTCGAAGTTGGCGCCGGTGCGGTCCATCTTGTTGACGAACGCGATACGGGGGACATTGTACTTGTTGGCCTGGCGCCAGACAGTCTCGGACTGGGGCTGCACGCCGGCAACGCCGCAGAACACGGCGATAGCACCGTCAAGCACACGGAGCGAGCGCTCCACCTCGGCCGTGAAATCCACGTGACCCGGGGTGTCGATGATGTTGACACGCATCTTGATGTTGTCGAACAGCTTGACGACATCATCCTGCTTGATCTGGTTCCAGCTGCAGGTGGTGGCGGCGGAAGTGATGGTGATGCCGCGCTCGCGCTCCTGCTCCATCCAGTCGGTTGCAGTGGTGCCCTCGTGCACCTCGCCGATCTTGTGGATCATGCCGGTGTAAAAGAGGACGCGCTCGGTGAGCGTGGTCTTGCCCGCATCGATGTGCGCGCAGATCCCGATATTGCGGGTGCGCTCCAGCGGGAAGGCGCGATCCGGGGAGTTGGGATTGGAACTCATGGTAAAGAACGAGGTTTTTTTTAAGAACGGGTTTTCGGTGGAAGGGGACTACCAGCGGAAGTGGGCGAAGGCGCGGTTGGCCTGGGCCATCTTGTGGAGGTCGTCGCGCTTCTTGATGGCGTTGCCCTGGTTGGAGGCGGCTTCCTTAAGCTCCGAAGCGAGGGCCTTGGACATCGGGACACTCTTGCGCTTGCTGGCGAAACCGACGATCCAACGCATGGCGAGGGCCAACTGGCGCTCGGCGGGAACTTCCATCGGGACCTGATAGGTCGCACCGCCGACGCGGCGGCTCTTCACCTCAAGGCGGGGACGGGCATTGTCCATGGCCTTCTGAAGGACATCAAGGGGATCGACCGCCTCAGCGCCGTCACGGGTGCTCTCGATGGCGGAGTAGACGATGCGCTCGGCGACCGAACGCTTGCCACCGCGCATGACGGTGGTGATGAGACGGGCAACCAGGGGGCTGCCGTAGCGGAGGTCGCGCTTGACTTCCTTGGTGATGACGCGTTTGCGGCGGGACATGGAAAGAAACGGTTAAGGGTTGCTTCTCGTTATTTCTTCTTGCCCTTGGCCTCTTCACCGGGCTTGGGGCGCTTGGCTCCGTACTTGGAACGGCCACGACGGCGACCATCCACCCCGAGGGTGTCGAGGGTTCCGCGGACAATGTGGTAACGGACACCGGGGAGATCCTTCACGCGGCCTCCGCGCACTAGGACGATCGAGTGCTCCTGGAGGTTGTGTCCCTCACCGCCGATGTAGGCGATGACTTCCTGGCCGTTGGTCAGACGAACCTTGGCGACCTTGCGGAGCGCGGAATTGGGCTTCTTGGGGGTGCGGGTCATCACCTGCACGCAGACTCCGCGGCGCTGGGGGCAATTCACGAGCGCGGGCGACTTGGACTTCACCTTGACCTTGGCGCGGCCCTTGCGGACGAGTTGGTTGATGGTTGGCATTTGGAAAGGTTGGTTTTTCCCATGCTTCTTCGTCGTCCTTGTAGAAGGCCGTGCTCTGCCCCGCGTTTGTGAAGGAACAGATCCGCATGTGACTGCGGTCCCGAAGAAGTCGGGAGGTGGGAAGGTAGGGAAACGTGGTTTTTCCGCAAGAACAATTTGCGAAATTTTCAGATTTTTTTCAGAGAAGGCCCCCTTTGCCTCCTCTTGAAGCCACTGCAGGCGGCATCTCAGAGGGCAGAACCAAGGACCCGGCGCAGGATCACAAGGGCCTCGTCGGCCTCCTCACCGCTGATCGAAAGTGGAGGCAGAAGCCGGATCGTCCGCTCTCCAGAAGGAATCACAAGGAGTCCCTCAGCCATGAGTTCCTTGGTCATCCGGATCGAAGGAACGCCCTCTCCTGGCAGATCATTCAGCTCGATCCCGATCATGAGGCCCACACCCCGGACAAGCCGGATCGCAGGGAGACCCATGGCCTCCAACTCCCTGATGAGATGGGCTCCGAGTTCCCGGGCATTGACAAGGAGATCTGCCCGACCAATCTCGGTTAGCACAGCGAGTCCAGCGGCTGCGGCGAGGGGATTCCCGCCGTAGGTCGTCCCATGCGTGCCGGGTCCTAGTAGGTCACACAGAGCCACCGATCCGGCCTGTCGGGTTCCAGCCCAGAAGGCTCCGAGTGGCACGCCGCCCGCGATCCCCTTGGCCCAGCTCACAGCATCGGGGTCTGCACCAGAGGAAACGATCGTCCGCCAGGCGCACCAGTCGCCCGTCCGGCCAAAGCCGCACTGGACCTCGTCGAACATCAGGAGCAGATCATGCCGATCGCAGAGAATCCGAAGACCTTTCAAGAACTCAGGCGTGGCAGGATTGATCCCCCCCTCCCCCTGGACCGGTTCCACGAGGATCGCGACGGTCTTGGGGGTGATCGCCGCCTCGACGGCTGCCAGATCATTGAACGGGACATGAGTAAATCCCTCGACCAGCGGCGCAAAGCCGGTCTTCACCTTCTCCTGCCCCGTGGCGCTGATGCCGCCAAGCGTCCTGCCATGAAAGGAATTGCCGAAGGTGATGATCTCATGCCGCCCCGTGGGAGCACCAAACTTCCGGGCCAACTTATAGAGCCCCTCGTTCGCCTCGGCACCGCTATTGCAGAAGAAGACCTTCCCGCCGAGACCGACCAGATCGACGATCAGCTTGGCGAGCTCTCCCTGAGGCCGCGTAAGGTAAAGATTGGAGGTGTGGATCAGCTGTGTGGCCTGTTCGGCAACGGCTTTGACCAAGCCGGGATGGGCATGACCGAGGGAAGAGACGGCGATCCCGGCACCGAAATCGAGATACGATTTCCCGGCCTCGTCCCAAACCCGGCTCCCCTCTCCCCGCGTTAGAGC
>RFPR01000057.1 GCA_009928265.1 Pseudomonadota bacterium
CAGAAGACTTCCGCGGAGTTGGATGGTGGTACGATGATTTTTCCCAGACAGAAGATGAGGAGGTCAGTCGCCTTCTGGAGGCGGCAAACCCGACCGGAAAGAGCATCGGATCGGGAGATCCGGAACCGCTCTTCCTTCGCCCCACGACACCGATCGCCCCGTACTCACGCCATGAATCCTGACATCACCCTCCTCCATCATGCTCTGAAGCCGCTCGATGGGTCACCCACCGACTTCGACTCCATCTTGGAAAAAAGCCGCGACAAGAAGATCGTCCTTCTCGGTGAAGCCTCACACGGGACCCATGAGTTTTACCGAGTACGGTGTGAGATCACCAAACGCCTTATCCGTGAGGAAGGATTCCATGCCGTAGCCGTGGAGGCGGATTGGCCGGATGCGCATCGAGTGAACGAGTTCGTCCAGGGCCGTGGGAGCGATGCCGAGGCGATCGAGGCGCTGGGGGGATTTCGGCGCTTCCCTCAGTGGATGTGGCGTAACACGGACGCACTCGATTTCATCGGCTGGCTACGCGACAGGAACGACTCGCTGAGAAAAGGGCCTGATGGCGATCCCGAGGGAGGAGTGATCGCCGGTTTCTACGGACTCGATCTCTATAGTCTCAACTCCTCGCGCGAAGCCGTCCTCCGCTATGTCCGCGATCACGATCCCTCCTTGGCGGCTAAGATCGGGGAGCGTTACGCCTGCTTTGACCGATATGGAAGCGATACGCAGCGCTACGGCCTGCTTGCGGGATCTGGTATGGCCGGGGACTGCGAGAAGGAGGTGGTCTCCGTTCTCACCACACTGCATCGTTCCAGGCCGACATTCCTCGGAAGGGACGGCAGTAAGGCCGAGGATGCTTTCTTCGATGCCGACCAGAACGCGCGCGTCGTGAAGGATGCCGAAGAATACTACCGGACGATGTTCCGGAGCGACGTCTCCTCATGGAACCTTCGCGATCACCATATGATGAGGTCGCTCCTGCAGCTCATCACCCATCTTGAAAAGCGACATGGAGTTCCTGCACGCGTCGTTGTCTGGGCCCATAATTCCCATCTTGGTAACGCCAGCGCCACTTCGATGGGAGCCCGGGGGGAACTCAATATCGGACAACTCGTCCGGGATCATTTCGGCAGCGAAGCTCTCTCCGTGGGATTCACGACTCACAACGGGACGGTCACGGCCGCCTCCGACTGGGATGCCCCCGCCGAGCGGAAACGAGTCCGTCACGGTATGGAGGGGAGCTACGAGGAGCTGTTCCACAATACGGGTATTCCTTCATTCTGGCTCGACTGCCACCAAAATGAGGAAGTGCGCGCCATGCTCCGCCATCCTCGTCTCGAGCGGGCTATCGGGGTCATCTACCGACCCGACACGGAGAGGCAGAGTCACTACTTCATGGCCTCGCTGCCGGACCAGTTCGACGGAATCCTGCACTACGACCGGACTCGTGCTGTGGAACCGCTCGAACGAACGCTCGAATGGGAGGCTGGCGAGGTCGACGAGACCTATCCGAGCGGGCTCTAGAAATCCTATCGGGAGGGAGTCGAGGGGGTGCTCACAGCCGTAGCCGGGGCCGTCTTGATCGGATCGAGTCGTGAGATCCACGCCAGCAGAAGCCCTCGTTGGGAGGAGCTATTGAACCGGATCAGGCCCTGACGCAAAAGGGCTGCCCCTTTGTCCGCACTTCCTTCCTTTTCCAGGCATCGGGCCATTTCCAGAAGCAGGCGGAACTGGACAACCTGTTGCTTTGAAAGTTCCGAGGCCCTGCGAAACGAGGCCTCGGCATCGGTCAGCTTCCCCTCGTCCATCTGGGCATTACCAAGGGCCTCCAGATAGAGACTTTGTCCACCCTGCTCGGCCCGAGCCTTCAGGTCGTCCGCCGCATCGAGGACATTCCCGCCGTGGGCCAGGACGATACGACGGTAGTCGGTCCAGACACTCTTGCTGGGCGAGGTGCTATCCTCCGAGACGAAGCAGGCGTAGGGCCGGTAGAGGGGATCCCCGACGAGGATGCTCATCCAGGAAAGGACCGGCTGGGCTGCGTAGTAGCTCTCGGCAAGATTGGCGCCAGAGAGAAGCGTCGAGGCCATCGTTCCGAAATCGGTCGTGAAGGCCAGATAGGGCTCATAGACATTACCGACGGACGCGGAGGCTCCATGCAGAATGAGGGGACCGGTCCATCCCCTGTTCGGTTCATGCAGTGTCGTGGCACTGAAGGAGTGGAGATGCGCGGCCACCGCCCCGGGGACAAACCGGAAAAAAGGATCGGCGAACGGGCCGTCAATGCTTTCGGCATACCATCCGTAGTAGGCGGCGGCATCGGTGACGGGGAAGCCTGACTGATAGGTATCGGGCAGATCATCGGTGATGACCGGTATCCCGTAGCGCCGCATCGCCGCTCCGGCCGACCTGATCCAACGGTCCCCCTGCACATATCCGGCGTCGGAGATCGAGCGCAGGTCGATATAGCCCCAGCCCCAAAGGCCATCCTTCTCGGCCTGGATGCCGTTGAGGACCATGGTTTTCACGGCATCGACGGTGGGAGCGTCGAGTCTTCCCACAAAAAGCAGCGAGGGGGGCGGCTGGGGATTGAAGACGGAGCGGGCTGCATTGTTGCAGACGGGGTTGTTCAGGATGCCGGAGATCTGAGGGGTGAAGAGGCCCAGAACGGAAAGTTCGGAATCGACCGAGGCGGCGTTGCAGCTACCCACCGGCGCCGGCTGGATCTTCGCATCTCCCGGATAGTCACCGCATTCCTTGATCTTGAGAGGGATTCCGCGGATCAGGGCCACATAGCGGACCGAGGAGGAGACGATGATGGGACGGTTCATCATGTCCCGAGTAACGCTCCAGTATCCCCTCGAAACGAATAGATCCCTGAGCGGCCCCGCCAGCGTTAAGTCGTAATCGGAGCGGGAGATTTCCTCATTGGTCGAGGTCATCAGCGGAATCTGGCGCGACGGGTCGATTCCCCTCGCCTTGCAGTAGAAGTCCGCGAGCCCCTTCCCATCGGGGCTGTTCACGTTGTAGACCACCACGGTGGAGGCGCATTCCTCGGGGGTCGCTGCATGAAGCGCAACACAGGCAAGGGCACCGATCAGCAGGATGGGAAGTCGATTCATCGGGAAGCTCCAGCGGTCACGTTGAGGCCGTCATAGGCCACACGACGGGAGGCCGGCAGTGCCGCCTCCAATCCCGCATGGGAAATATCGTGACAGAGATGGGTGAAGTAGGAAACCCCCGGTGAGATCATATCGGCGGCCTCGATGGCTTGGGAGACCGTCATGTGGGTGGGATGAGGCCGTTCCCTCAGTGCGTCCAAGACAAGGACGTCGACCCCACGGGCAGCCTCCACGGCTTCAGGTGGCACCTCCGCACAGTCGGTGAAATAGGCCAGCAGTTTCCGCCCACCGCGGACGAAGACATAGCCGGTCGTGGTGAATTTCCCATGGGGAAGATCGATCGGAATGATCTCGGTCTCTCCGAGCCGGAACGGTCCGTCGATCACCTCGGGGGCAAGGCGGAGGTAATTCTTCCAAGGCTGTGGCTCGTCAAAGGCGTATCGGAAGGTATTCCGGAGGCCATCCATCGTGGCTGCAGAGCCAAAAACGGGCATCTTCAAATCCTGGATCTCGCAGAATCGCCTCATGTCATCGAACCCCATGATGTGATCCGTGTGGGGATGGGTGAACAGGGCCGCATCCAGACGGGAGACCCCTTCCCGGAGGCATTGGACACGGAAATCAGGCGCAGTATCGATGACGAAGTGGAGATCAGGGGCTTTCACCAGAAGGGAGGTCCTGGTCCTGTGGTCGCGCGGGTCGGTCGACCTGCAGACCTGGCAATCGCACCCGATGACCGGGACACCGTGGGAGGTCCCGGTTCCGAGAAAGGTGAGATCGA
Source organism: Pseudomonadota bacterium (assembly GCA_009928265.1). Taxonomy (GTDB): domain Bacteria; phylum Verrucomicrobiota; class Verrucomicrobiia; order Chthoniobacterales; family UBA6821; genus UBA6821. The sequence continues at coordinate 3,907 of RFPR01000057.1, forward strand.
GCGACGGCATGGCTTTTCCGAGAAGGCCAAGGCTGTCATACTCCGCACCATGCCGGCAATGCTCCGATCCCTGCGCATCCGCAATCTAGCCCTAGTCGAGGAGCTGGAATGGGAACTCTCGCCCGGATTCACCGCCGTCACGGGAGAGACCGGCGCCGGAAAATCGGTGATTCTCGGGGCGCTCAAGTTCCTCCTCGGAGAGCGTGCCGACCGCGGGGTGGTCAGGGCCGGTGCGGCAAGTGCAGGGATCGAGGCAGTCTTCTCCCTGGATGACACCGCCGGGATCGATGCCCTGCTGGAAGAATCGGGTGTGGATCCCTGCCAGGACGGGGAACTGATTCTCAAGAGAACAATCGCAGCCGAGGGGAACGGACGTCAGTTCGTGAACGGCAGTGCCTGCAATCTCTCCGTCCTGAAGGAGCTGGGCACACACCTTGTCGATCTGCACGGCCCTCACGATCACCAGTCGCTCTTTTCCAGACCGGAACAGACCCTCCTTCTTGACCGCTTCTCGGAGGCATTACCCGAGCGCGAGAACTACCTGGCCCGCAGAGCCGATCTTGCAAAGGCACGCCGGGAGTTGGAGGAGTTACTCTCCACGACGGGCGGTGAGGAACGGGAGAACAGACTCCGCGAGGAAGTCGCGGAAATCCAATCCGCCAATCTGAGCGAAGGCGAGGAAGAGACCCTGCAATCCCGATACCGGGCTGCAAGCGATGGTCGGCGGTTGATCGAACTCGCCGCCGCCGGGGTAGCACGACTTGAGGACGAAGAACACGGGGTTCAGACAGGCATTGCCGAGACGGCCCGCCTACTCAAGGACCTCGGACGCCTCGACGAACGTGCTCAACCCTATCTGGATCGTCTGGAGAAGATCTCCGCCGATCTCGATACCCTGATTTCCGACCTGCGCGATCACGCCGAGGCGATCGAACTCGATTCCTCCGAACTCCGCACCCTCGAAGAACGGGTAAATCTTCTGGCCACACTTCGTAGGAAATACGGCCCCTCCCTCGCCGAGGTCATCTCGAGAGGCGAGCACTCTGCGGCTGAACTCGAGCGCCTTTCCAGTCTGACGGAGGAGACGGAGAAGGCCCGGACGACCGTCGAAAAGACGGAGAGACTACTCGGGACAGCGGCCGCCGCTCTCGGAGCAAAAAGGAGAAAAGGAGTCAAAAAACTCTCCACGCAAGTGGCAGGGGAACTCTCCGATCTGGGATTCCGTCAGGCTGGGTTCGAGATCTCGCTGGAGGATCTATCTGAACCGGGACCCGATGGAGCAGAGATCGCCGAGTTTCTTTTCTCCCCCAACCCCGGCGAACCTCCACGTCCCCTGCGCTCCATCGCCTCAAGCGGGGAAATTTCCCGCGTCATGCTGGCGCTCAAGACGGCCTTGGCTGGACAGGACAAGATCCCGCTTCTCGTTTTCGACGAGATCGACGCGAATGTCGGTGGTGAGATCGCCACCCGAGTGGCGGTGAAGATGGCAGAACTTGGCAAGGGTCATCAGGTCCTCTGCATCACCCATCTGCCGCAGGTGGCCGCCTCTGCATCGACCCAGTTCCTTGTCAGCAAGGAGGTCCGGGATTCCCGCACCGAGACCACGCTTCTTGCCGTAGAGGCCGATGCACGTGTAGCCGAAATCGCACGGATGCTTGGCGGGGCAACCGACTCGGCCCTTGCGCATGCCAAGACTCTCCTCTCGGGAGGCACACCGACCAAGACGCCCAAGCGCCTGCAGGCCTGACCAACGATGGCGATCTATTTCCTCAAGGGAGATCAGCATCTCCCTGAAAAAAAACCCGTCGCCACCTCGGAAGTAAAATCATGGTGCGTCGCACGGGCTAGCGTTCTGATCGCGGGAGTCATCACCATCGTACTGGCTACCATGATCGAGGCCACGGGTCTTTTGCGGCCTTGGGAAAGCCGTCTTCCCGAACTGCTGGGACTCCTCTCTTCCATTCAGGACGGAACCGTATTTCTTTCGCTACCAGACGGCACTGCGGAAGGAAACGACTCCATGGATGAGGCGCTGGTCCTCCGCGGACTCTCCATGCTCCATCCCTCAATGATTCTACTAGCCACGGAGCATGCCTCATCAGGGGAGTCGGCCCAACTGCTCCAGAGGGTGAAAGACCAACTCCGGGAAAAAGGAATTCCTCTCACCGAGGCCATGCCTCCAACACCAGAGAGCCTCTGGCGTCCCGTTCCGCTCTGTCGTTATTTCCCACCCGGGTTTCCCGAAAGGAAAGAATCCCTCCCTCTTGTTGCTGGATCCGCTCTGGCGGAGGGAAGCTTCCGTGTTCTTGGACCCTCTTCTCAAGATCCCGGGATTCTTCCCCTGCTCTCAGCAACCGCCTCGGGTGAAATCGCCGGATCAATCTGGTGGGAAGGTCTTTTGCAGGGACAGCCGAACGCCCCGGTCTGGCTGCTGGCAGATCATCTGCTGATCCTCCCGAACCATGCCGCCCTTCCCTTGGCACGGGGCGGTCTATCCATCCCACACGATCTTGCCGTTCCGCGCTCCGTCACCAGTGATGATTTTCTCCTCAGGATGGAGGAACGGGAACGGGGAAGCCTGAGTCCCGATTTCGACTCCCTCTGGGATCATGCCATCGTGGTGGTGGGCCCTTCTTCTCTGCTGCCGATGACCTCGGCTCTGGTCTCATTGCGCAACATAACGGCTCTTGGAGCACTAAACTTGGCCACCCAGGCAGGCATCATGATTCTGCTGATCGTCATCGTCTTGGCCGTCCTCACCGTTCGTCAGCGCGAGTCATTGATACTCACAGCTCTGCTCCTGATCCTTGCCTGTCTGGGAAGCTGGTGGAGCCTGCGGCATGGGATCCTTCCTCCCATCAGCCCGTGGGGTGTTGCGCTGGTGGTTTGCATCACCGGCGTCCTCATCAAGCAGCGCTCGATCGTTCGCTAAGAGATGGGAATCTCAGCGATCGGCTGCCTGCTCGATCCAGGCCCAGGGGACAGCCCCGTGCGACAGGATCCAATCGTGGAACTTTCGGAGAGGCCAACCCTTTCCATCCACGAAGCGGGCTTTCACCCGCTCCAATTCCAGACGTCCTAGCAGGTAACTCATCGGGACCGTGGGTTGGGAGGTGTACCAGTTCACATCGGCGCGGGCACGGGCAGGCGTAAAGCCAACTCCCTCGACCAGCATCCGTGCGGCCGAGGCATGAGTGAGCTTTCCTGAGTGGAGGCCGCAGTCGATCACGATGCGGTGGGCACGCCAGAGTGCATCGTGGAGCTGCTGGAGGCGGGCCAGGTGGGCATGAGAACCCTTCACCCACTTCTTCTCAACGGCGAGCTTCTCACACCACATCGTCCACCCCTCATAAAAGATGGCATGGGAGCAAAGGCGACGGATCCGGCTCGGTAGACGATTCTGAATGGCAAACTGCAAATGATGGCCGGGATACCCCTCGTGCGCACTGGTGAGTTCCAGTCCGAAATGCTGGCGCGCCTCTCGCAGGGCCTCCGCAGGATCGTTTTTAGTAGCCCCGAGGTCATTCACCCAGAAGATCCCTTTCTGACGCTTCTCGAAGGGTCCAGAGGCACTGTAGGCGGCAGTCGGGAAGTGTTCCCTCATGAAGTCGGGAACCGGGGTGACCTCGAGCGATTCCCCGTCGGGAAGAGGGAATAGTCCGCTTCGGATCACACGATCCCGCCATGCAGCGGAGGAGCGGCTGTAGAGTTCCAAGAGCGGCGCTTCGGGAACCCATGAGTCGCGCATCCGGGTGAGGATCGCGTCGGCGCTACCCCGTCCATGCTTTGCAGCCTCGCTGGCTATCTCCTTGCGAAGCGAGGCAATCAAACGCCATCCCTCAGCCTCGATCTCGGGAAGACTCCAATCGAGTCCTGTCCTCTCGCGGACCAGCCACTCAAAGCGTTCGCGTCCCAACGAGAACCCGTTCGTCTTTCCGGGGCGTTTGGCTGAGATAGACTTGGCGTAGCGCTCGAAGGCTGCGGCCGCAGCGGAAACAAGGCGGCGTGTTTTCTGAGGATGCGGTGAAAGCGTGCCTAGTGTTTCACGGAGACTGACGACAAACTCACCCGCTCCCTTGCAGGAATGAACGGCTAGACGCGTCCAGAGCGGGACGGGATACCTGACAGCAGCTGCACCCGCAGCCAGAAAACCCGGGATCGCAGCAAGGCGCGACTCGATCGCAGGCAAAGCCTTGCGCAGGTTTTTGGAATGGCGGATGACCAACTCAAACACCGCGCCGACGGCCCCGTCACAGCACTCCTGAGGATTGGTCCGCCATCTCTCCAGATCGCGGGACTGGAACAACTCCGTCCTGAGAAGGGAAAGGAAACAACGGCGATCAAGCCAGTCACTTCCCCTGAGTTCGGCGGCGGGCAGTTTCTCAACGTCGGAGAGGAGTTCCTCGAGAAAGCGATCCCGATCGAGGCGCGTCGACTCGTCGCTTCCGGAGAGTCCCGGTTCGTATCGGTGAAAACCAACCGCACTTCCCCACTGGGGGAAATCAGAGCAGGTGCGGCGGAGCTCGCGTTCCCGCTGCTGTTGGCGGTCATCGCGCTGGCACCTGACGGATCTCCAACTGCCGAGCGAGTGCGGCGGACATCGCCTCGTCGGCCAGATCGCGCATCCGGTCCACCTCGCCCTGCGTGGGGGGGTGACCGGTTGAGGCCAACGCGCGGATCGCCTTGAGATTTGCGGAGATCGTGATGACTGCGGGGCGATTCTTCATGGAGGGGCTAAGGCAATCCATCCGGGCGATGAAATAGTCCAAGAGCGCGGGACGGATGAGGGCCGCAGCCTTGGCCTCTGTGTAATGATCGGCGGTCACATGCGATGCCAGTTGAAAACCGCGAAGCCATCCCCCGAGACTGATCAGATCAGCCAGATCGCCGTCCTTGAGGGCAAGCATCGACTCCTCGACATCCTCCTGTGTGGCGTTGAGTTCCTCGCGCAGTCCCTGCCAGTCGTTCCGCTCACTGAGCTCGAAGAGACTCCGGCTACGGGCGGTGAGGCGTTGGCCTGCGGACAGTGTATTGGCCTCCCGGATCAGGGCCCGACCGGTGTCGAGGACTAGCTGCTTCTGACGGGCAATGGTGGCGACGAATCCGTTCGCAACGAGGGATCCGAACTGAATAGCTGTCTGGAAACGGTCGGGATAACTTCTCTTCAGATCAAAGGAGCGGACCATTCCCAGCGGTGGCGGCTGAAAGAGTTCCAGATCCGTGAACACCTTTCCGACGAGGGGGGTGGTCAGTTCATTGACCCCGAGTTCCTCCCGGAAATGCTGCTCCGCACTTTGTCCGATAGCTTCAGACTCATGGTTGGTCGCCTCTCTGATCTCCGCCTTGAGCGAAAGAGGCGATAACAGTCCCGCAATCACGATGAGCAGGGTGAAAGAAGGCACAACCATCTTTTATCCCCGAAAGGATCTCCTGTCGATGCTCGGCGTGGTTGCCCGGGGAGTCTCTCTTGTCTAGAAGTATAGATACATCTGATGTCCGACGAACTGACTAGTCTGATCCATGCCATCGGCACCAAGGCCAGAGAGGCCGCGCGTCTCCTTGCCGTTATTCCGTCGGCAACCAAGGACGCCGCCCTGCTGGCGATGGCCGACCGTCTTCAGTCTGATGAGTCGTCGATCCTCTCGGCCAATGCCCTCGATCTGGAAGCCGGCAGAAAGAACGGTCTTTCTGATGCCATGCTTGACCGCCTTCGACTCGATGGCAAACGTCTTGCCGCTATGGCGGAAGGAATCAGGACAGCGGCTTCCCTCCCCGACCCCGTGGGCAGAGTTTTGCGGGAATGGACCAAGGAGAACGGCCTCTCCTTCCGCAAGGTCAGCGTCCCGATCGGTGTGATCGGGATCATCTACGAATCGCGGCCCAATGTGACCAGTGATGCCGCCGTCCTCTGCCTGAAGGCGGGCAACGCCGTCATCCTGCGAGGAGGCAGTGAGGCATTTCACTCCAACAAGGCCATTGCCGCCTCCCTTCAGGCTGGTGCTGCATCCGCCGGACTGCCCGAGGCAGCAATCCAGCTCATTCCCGTAACCGACCGAGAAGCCGTCCGTATTCTCTGCGAAATGGACCGCTACCTTGACTGCATGATCCCCCGTGGCGGCAAGGGACTGATCGAGACCGTGGCCCGTCATGCCCGGATGCCTGTCATCAAGCACTACGACGGCATCTGCTCCGTCTATGTCGATCAGGCCGCCGACCTCTCCATGGCCAAGGAGATCATTCTCAATGCCAAGTGCCAGCGTCCAGGCGTCTGCAACGCCGCCGAGAGCCTGCTCCTCCACCGCGACATCGCGGCGTCCTTCCTGACCAAAGGAGGGAAAGCTCTCGTGGATCACGGTGTGGAACTGCGCTGCGATCAGGAAACCCTTTCCCTGATGCCCACGGAACTTCGATCCCATAGCCTCATCAAGGAGGCCTCTGAGGAGGATTTCCGGACGGAATTCCTGGCGCTGATCCTTGCGGTCAAAGTGGTCGGATCCGTCGAGGAGGCGATCGCCCACATCGAGTCACACGGCTCCCATCACAGCGACGCGATCGTCACGGAGAACGCGGCGACTGCCGAGGCATTCCTTAACGGAGTCGACAGTGCAACCGTCTACTGGAACGCCTCCACGCGCTTTACCGACGGCGGCGAATTTGGCTTCGGATGCGAGATCGGCATCAGCACCGACAAACTCCACGCGCGGGGACCCATGGCCCTCGAGGAACTCACCAGTTACAAGTACCGGATCCAAGGATCCGGACAGGTGCGTCCATGATCTCGATCAGCGCTCTATTCGAGGGGAAGGTGCAGGGAGTCGGCTTCCGCTCCTCAGTCCTGAGTCTTGCCAAGGGCTACGAAGTGACCGGTTGGGTGAAAAACCTCCCCGACGGCCGCGTCGAGGTCTATGCCTCGGGAGATGCGGACGAGATCGAGGAATTCCTCCAAGGGATCCGCGAGAGCCATTTGGCGGGACATATCGATCATGTCAACGTGACGCCCGTGGACCCCGAACCGGCAACGCGCGGATTCCGCATCATCGACTAAGATGGAAGAGACCGCCGTCCGCATCAGGGATCTCCGGAAAGTCTTTCCCGTTCCCCTGCGTCGTCGACAGGTAACGGCACTCAAGGGAATCTCACTCGATATCCCGGCAGGCCATGTCTACGGACTGCTGGGTCCCAACGGTTCCGGCAAAAGCACCACGCTCAAGATCCTGCTCGGACTGGTCAACCCCACCTCGGGAACCTCGGAAATCTTCGGCGTCCCTAGCCATGAGGTCCGCAGTCGCGCCGATGTCGGATTTCTTCCGGAGAACCCCTACTTCTACAAGTTCCTGACAGGATCGGAGACGATCGCCTTCCATGGCCGCCTCTGCGGACTGATGGGTAAGACCCTTCAGGACAGAATCGCGGAACTTCTCGATCTCACGGGCCTCGGGGAAGCAGGTGATCGCCGCGTCGGCACCTACTCCAAGGGGATGCTCCAGCGCATCGGCCTGGCTCAGGCCATGGTCCACGATCCGCGCCTCCTGATCCTCGACGAACCGACAGCGGGGGTCGACCCGGCAGGATCTCGTCAGATCCGTGATCTCATCCTGAGACTGAAAGAACGGGGCAAAACCGTGCTACTCACCTCCCATCTCCTCGAGCAGGTACAGGATGTCTGCGACCGCGTCGGCATCCTCTCCAAGGGAGAATTGGTCCGTGAAGGATCGCTCGATCTGCTCACAGGCGTCTCCGGTCAGACGGAATATATCCTCGAAAACGCCGGACCGGAACTCCGTGCAGAGATCGAACGCCTCGCCGCCGTCCACGGGGCACGCCTCGTGGAGGAACGACCAGCCAAACTCGATCTAGAAACAGTTTTCCTCAAGGCAACGGAGGATGCAGTGGCGGTAAAACCGCCGGGAAAATAATCTGAAGACTGTCAGTCTATGAGATAAAGAGTGTCATTTTCTTTATTGAGACCTTCAGTTGCTTCCTAACAGTCATAGTCTTCAGCCTAATAGCCTATCCCTCTCCTCCAGCATGAACTTCTTCATCACAGGCACAGACACCGACGCAGGGAAGACCTTTGTCACGGCGCTGCTGACCCGATCACTCAGGAGGGCAGGATTTGATACGGTAGCAATGAAGCCGGTCTCCTGCGGGGAACCTGGAGACACGCAAGAACTCCGCTCTGCCGCCGACAACGAACTTTCTCCCGAGGAAGTGACCCCAGTTTCCTACAAGGCTCCCCTCGCCCCGATCGAGGCCGCACGCCTCGAGGGCCGCACCTTCGATCCCGAGGAGATCCTTTCCGTTTTCCGCCGCTTAAAAAACTCCCGCCGATCCCTTCTTGTGGAAGGAGTTGGAGGTTGGTTGGTGCCGCTTGCCCCCGGTTAT
>RFPR01000058.1 GCA_009928265.1 Pseudomonadota bacterium
GTGGCGCGGTCCTTCTCGGGGAGGTCGGCGGGATTCGGGATCGCCTCGTCGATGAAGATCGCCTGACCGGGGGTGATGCCCCAGGTGACGGTCGGGAGGATCTCCTCGGCCCTGAAGTTTACGATGTCGTCGTACACGGCGTCTTTGTCGGAGGCGACTGCCTTCCAGCGCGCGACGGCGGCATCCCACTCGGCTCCCTTGGGTGAGTAGGGGCGTCCGCGAAGATACTCGAAGGTGGTCTCATCGGGATTCACGTAGCCGACGCGGGCGCCGCCCTCGATCGACATGTTGCAGACGGTCATGCGCTCTTCCTGACTAAAGGCGTCGAAAGTCGATCCACCGTATTCGTAGGCGTAGCCGATGCCACCGTTCACCCCGAGTTTGCGGATGATGTGCAGGATGACGTCCTTGGCATAGACGCCGGGGGAGAGCTTTCCGTCGACATTGATGCGGCGGACCTTGGGCTTGCCGATCGCCATGGTCTGGGTGGCCAGCACGTCTCGGACCTGACTGGTGCCGATGCCGAAGGCGATGGCACCGAAAGCCCCGTGGGTCGAGGTGTGGGAGTCACCGCAGGCAATGGTGGTGCCGGGCTGGGTGATGCCCTGCTCGGGACCGACGATGTGGACGATGCCCTGCTTGCCGGTGGGCAGATCGAAGAAAGTCACGCCGGTCTCGGCGCAGTTCTTGCGCAACTCCTTGACCATCGCGTCGGCGAGGGGATCGGAGAAGGGCTCCTGCGACTGGTCGGTCGGGACGATGTGATCGACCGTCGCAAAGGTGCGGTTCGGATAGAGAACCTTCAGCCCGAGGTCGCGCAGCATGCCGAAAGCCTGTGGGCTAGTCACCTCATGGATGAGATGGGTGCCAATCAGAAGCTGGGTCCGTCCGTCGGGGAGCGTGCGAACGGTGTGTTCCTCCCAGACCTTATCAAGAAGCGTTTTGCCCATAGTCTTCCCAATCTAGCGTGAAAGGGGTTGGGCGAAAAGTGGAAGTTGCGGCAACCTTTTCACTCTGCAACTGCTCGCCGTTTCCCTTAGTCTAAACGCAATTATGTCCAAGCCGACCATCCTCTACACCAAGACCGACGAGGCTCCCGCGCTCGCCACTTATTCCTTCCTGCCGATTGTCCAGGCTTTTACGAAGCACGCCGGAATCGCCGTGGAACTTCGGGATATCTCTCTAGCAGGCCGTATCATCGCGAATTTTCCCGAGTTCCTAGCCGAGGACCAGCGAATCGGCGATGCGCTGGCAGAGCTTGGCACACTGACCCTCAAGCCAGAGGCAAACATCATCAAACTCCCCAACATCAGCGCCTCCATTCCGCAGCTGAAGGCCGCGATCGCCGAGCTCCAGTCCAAGGGCTACAAGCTCCCTGATTATCCCGACAATCCCAAGTCCGAGGCTGAGAAAGAGATCCGGGCTCGCTACGACAAGATCAAGGGAAGTGCCGTCAATCCCGTCCTCCGGGAGGGGAACTCCGATCGCCGCGCCCCCAAGGCGGTGAAGGACTACGCCCGCAAGCATCCCCACTCCATGGGTGCTTGGACCGCTGATTCCAAGACCAGTGTCGGCACCATGCGGAAGAACGACTTTTTCTCCAACGAGAAGTCGGTGACTGTCGCTGCGGCGACCGACGTGAAGATCGAGTTTGTCGGCCAAGATGGTGTTACCAAGGTTCTCAAGGAAAAGACCCCGCTCAAGGCTGGCGAGATCCTCGACAGCACAGTGATGAGCAAGAAGGCCCTCGTTGCATTTCTCGCCGAGCAGATCGCCAAGGCCAAGGAGGACGGAGTCCTGTTCTCCCTCCATATGAAGGCGACCATGATGAAGGTCTCCGATCCGATCATCTTCGGCCATGCCGTCGAGGTCTTTTTCAAAGACCTGATCACCAAGAATGCCGCCGTCATCAAGGAGCTGGGGGTCGATTTCAAGAACGGCTTTGGCGACCTTGTTGCCAAGATCCAGACCCTGCCTATCGATCAGAAGGCCGCGATAGAGGCCGACATCAAGGCTGCCCTCGCAAATGGACCTGCTGTCGCGATGGTCAACTCCGATAAGGGGATTACTAACCTCCACGTTCCAAGCGACGTAATCGTCGATGCCTCCATACCCGCTATGATCCGTGCGGGTGGAAAGATGTGGGATGCCGCCGGCAAGACCCAGGACACACTGGCCGTTATTCCCGACAGCTCCTACGCGGGCGTCTACCAGGCAGTCATTGATTTCTGCAAAAAGCACGGCGCGCTGGATCCTAAGACCATGGGATCGGTTCCGAATGTGGGACTCATGGCACAGGCCGCCGAGGAGTACGGCTCACACAACAAGACCTTCGAGATCCCGGGCAACGGCGTCGTCCGCGTGACGGATGCGTCGGGCAAGGTTCTCATGGAGAATGCTGTCGAGGAGGGTGACGTCTGGCGCGCCTGCCAGACCAAGGATGCCCCGATCCAGGATTGGGTGAAGCTCGCCGTGAATCGTGCCCGAGCCACGGGAGACGCCGCCGTCTTCTGGCTCGACGAGAAGCGCGCTCATGATGCCCAGATCATCGCCAAGGTGAAGACCTACCTTGCCGACCACGATACGGCCGGCCTCGACATCCGGATCCTTTCTCCCGCCGAGGCTTGTACCTTCAGCCTCGAGCGTATCGTTCAGGGAAAGGACACCATCTCGGTCACCGGCAATGTCCTCCGCGATTACCTCACCGACCTCTTCCCGATCCTCGAGGTCGGTACCAGCGCCAAGATGCTCTCCATCGTCCCTCTGATGAACGGCGGTGGACTCTTCGAAACCGGCGCCGGCGGCTCTGCGCCGAAGCACGTGCAGCAGTTCCTTGAGGAGAACTACCTCCGCTGGGATTCCCTCGGGGAGTTCTTCGCCCTTGCCCCATCCTTCGAGCATGTCGCCGAGACCTTCGGCAATGACAAGGCCAAGGTGCTGGCCGAGACCCTCGATGCGGCGACCGGCAAATTCCTCGAGAACGACAAGTCTCCCGGACGTAAGCTCGGCACCATCGATAACCGTGGCAGCCATTTCTACATCGCCCTCTACTGGGCTCAGGCGCTCGCCGCCCAGACTCAGGATGCCGAACTGAATGCCCTCTTCACGCCGATAGCCACAGAACTCACAACCAACGAGGAGAAGATCGTTGCTGAACTCAATGCAGTCCAGGGCAAGTCCATCGATCTAGGCGGCTACTACTTCCCCGACGATGCGAAGGCCAATGCAGCCCTCCGTCCTAGTGCCACCTTCAATGAGATCCTCGCTAAGATCTAATGAGTAACCTGGCCTGTCCCGAATGCACCATGGACGAGGTGATTGCCCATTCCGACAGGGAGTGCGTCACCTGTGGATTCGAATGGCCCAAGGAGGCAGAGGCGGAGGTGCTTGACGTGGGTCGCGTCGTCAAGGATGCCCATGGCAATGTGCTCTCTGACGGCGACTGCGTTGTCCTGATCAAGGATCTAAAACTCGGCGGCACCCAGGTGCTCAAAGGGGGATCGAAGTCGAAGCCGATCAAGCTCGTCGATGGCGACCATGAGATTTCCTGCAGGGTTGATGGAATTGCGGTCGGTCTCAAAGCCTGCTTCGTCAAGAAGGCGTGACCTTCACGGCAGCCAATCTCTTCGGTCAGATCCTGTTCGGTGCGATTGGTTTGGCCGCATTCATCTACGGGAAGAAGCAATCTTCCTTTAAGGCGATGCTGCTGGGGGTGGCCATCTCTGCCTATCCCTACTTTGTGGCGGAGACATGGTTGCTCTACACGATCGGCCTCGCGCTGACCGCCCTCCTGTTTGTCTGGAGGGACTGAGTGGGCTATTACTTGAAGAGTCCCTTCAGGAAGTTTCCGAGCTGCTGATTGCCGTTTTGCTGGAGTTGGATCAGGCCCTGTTTGGTGGCCGCCTTGATGCCTTCATCAATTGCAGCATTGATCAGAGGTGTAAGGATCTGCTCGGAGAGTTGGGAGGCGGAGAGCCCCTTGCCGTCAGATCCGAGATTCTGGAGTCGGATTTCGGGAAGGGTGAGTGCCTGATTGACGCTTTGGCCAAAGGCTCCGAGTACCACGTCGACCTTCGCCCCGGAGATCACGACGCTTTTTACAAGGAACTTTTTCGACTCGGATTTTTCCGTTGCGGAGGTCGAGGACGGTGATTGGGAAGCTGCAGGGGTGGCGGGCTTTTCCTTCGATGCACTGTACGACTTGATGTTGCGCATGATCTCCTGAAGGTTGGTTCCTCCAGGGGTGCCGATGAGCGCTAGTTGAGGATCCCGGATCACGATGGAATTCACGACAATCGGGTCCTTTAGAAGGGTTTCCTTGTCGACGCTCAAGGAGATGCTGCCTAACCGTAGCGCATAGGGGGCGCTGTATCCCTTGGGATTGCCCACCACGAAGCCGCTGAGTTTGCCGCTGCCGCTTAGAGGGGAGAGACTGGCCGAAGCGAGCGTCACATCGGTCCTGGTGATTGCGGGACCCACGGTCTCGACGGCCTTCTTCACCAGCGTGTTGAGAGAGAGGTAGAGGTAGGCCACTCCCCCGACGAGGAGAAGCAGGATCAGAGCCACGGCACCGAGCAGGAATTTTTTCATGGAGTGTGGGAGAAGATTCACCTTGTTCTAATGAAGAAGGGGTTCTGCGCCAGTCTAAAACACCTTAGTGAAGGAAGGATTCGGAAGAAGGATCCCTATTTTCATCCTGGAATGACACTGTTAGGATAAAGGTATGAAGCAACTCCGGACTCGCCGGGAATTTGTCAGGACTCTCTTTGCGGCCACTGCCGGAACTGTGCTTGCTGGGCCTCTCCTTACGAGGGTGCTTGCATCGGGTTCTGCCTCAGCAGAGGGATCCCTGCCGTTCTTGATTTTTGGTGACTGGGGGAGAAGGGGACAACGCGATCAACTCAATGTAGCCGCTCAGATGGGTGTGGCTGCTGCCGCGCTCAAGGTTCCTTTTGTGGTGTCGCTCGGGGACAACTTCTACGACTACGGGATTACTTCCATGGATGATCCGCAGTGGAAGGAGTCGTTTGAGAATGTCTACACCGCACCTTCGCTACAGGTGCCATGGAATTCGATTCTCGGCAACCATGACTACTGTGGCAACTGCCAGGCGCAGATCGACTACTCGGCTCGGAGTGCACGCTGGCGGATGCCTTCCCGCTATTACTCACGCACAGAGAGCATTCCCGGCGGCAAAACCATCCTAATGGTTTATACGGATACTTCGCCCTTCGTAACGTCTTATGCCAAGCGCGAGTTAATGGGGCCCAATGTTCGCTCGCAGGACACCGCTGCGCAACTCGAGTGGATCGACCGGACGCTCAGCGAGTCGAAGGCTGACTGGAAGATCGTCCTGGGCCATCACCCCATTTATTCGGGAGGTGAACATGGGGATACGCCCGAGCTGATCGAGCGTCTCCTTCCGTTGCTGAAACGCCACGGTGTGAATGTCTATCTAAACGGCCACGACCATGATCTCCAGCATCAGGAGGCTGGGGGCATCCATTTTTTCTGTGTGGGGGCGGGTTCCACTGTTCGACCGATCAAGTCGGACAAACTCTCCCTGTTTGCCAAATCAACTCCGGGATTCGCTGCGGTTTCAGTTGGCCCATCGGTAATGGATGTCAGGTTGACCTCGGCTTCCGGAGAGGTCCTTCATTCCGCCTCAATCCCGCGCCCCGGCGCCTGAGTCACCGAGGAGTTCCTGCTTCTGATCGCAGGAAAGCGGTCTATTTCTTAAGAAAGCGATCCGGTTTGTCGGCGCTCGGGCAGAGGGACCGCAGTTCGCAGGCTTCGCACTCAGGGTTCCTAGCTTTGCACCGGCGACGTCCGTGCCAGATCAGCCAGTGGGAGAAAAGCGTCCATTGTTCCGGTGGAATGAGCTTGATAAGATCCTGCTCCACTTTCACGGGATCGCTTTTGGTCGTAAGGCCGAGGCGCAGGGAAAGGCGTCCCACATGGGTGTCGACGACAACGCCCTCGTTGATGTCGAAGGCATTGCCAAGGACGACGTTGGCGGTCTTGCGTCCGGCTCCGGGAATTGCGGATAGTTCCTCCATGGAGGAGGGGACTTTGCCTTTGTGACGGTCGACAAGGGCAGCGCCCATGCCGCGTAGTGACTTGGCTTTATTACGATAGAATCCGGTGGAGCGGATGATTTCCTCGAGTTCCTCCTGGGGTATCCCGGCGTAGTCGGCAGCAGTTTTGCAGCGCTTGAACAGCACCTTCGTCACCATGTTCACTCGGACATCCGTGCACTGCGCGGAGAGGATTGTGGCGACGAGGAGTTCCAGCGGATTCTTGAAGTCGAGTTCGCAGTGGGCGTCCGGATAGATCCGGGGGAGTTCCTGCGAAAGCCGTTCGGCGCGTTCTTTTTTGGTCATGGGATGGAAGGATCAATCTTCCCTGATGCGTGTGGGGTCGTACCCCTTGTTCAGCGTGAATGAAAGGGGGCGTGCCACTCCGGGCAAATACACCTGCCGGGTTTTTCCTGGCTCCCGGAAAAGTTGGTTGAAGTTGCAGCCAGAGCGGGGCCATTCGGCGGTGAGTCCGTCCTTGCCGGTCCAGGTACTCTCGTTGATCCACGGGAATCGTTTCCTTCCATGGATGGGAAGCCAAAGGGATGATTCGAGTTGTGGTTGATAATAGGACAGAACGCCAAAGGTCTGATAGGTGTCGGCGCAGAGGAAGTCGGCGCCCGAGGATCGGAACTCGCTGGCGACGCGGGCGGCCACTTCGCGGGGGCCTAATATTTCGGAAAGTTTTGCCTGCAGGTCGGCGATGTTGCGTGAGGCTTCCCGGGCAAGATTTGGAGACCCCGTCCAGCACCCGATCCGTCCAAAGTCCGGTTGGGTCGATAACCAGGGCGTCAGTGCGCTTCCGGTGAGAATGAGCAGGCTGATGCCGAGAACGGCCACTCCGTCTGCAATGGCAAGGATCAGCAGGGATGCCCGCCTCCAGGTCTGGCCAAAGCGGTCCCAATTGCCAGCAACAAGGATCAGACCACTGACGAAGGCCATCATCGGCCAGTTTGCCTCGATATGGGCTTTCAGCGCTGAGTAGGCAAAGAAGGCAACCACGGCCCAGAAAAATGCCGCCAGGAAGCGAAACCGCTCGTCGGCAAAATTGAACGCACTTCGGAAACAAAGCAGTCCCAGGCCCGGGGAGACCAGCACGACCAGAAACAGCGCATAGTTGGCCAGGAAATCGATGTGGATCCAGACAGCCTGTTCATTGCGGAATCCGTGATGGATCTGATGGGCGAACGACGCCCAGTCGTGGGCGGCATTCCATTGGATGACAGGAATGAAGAAGATCAGGGACACGATCCCGGCGACCAATGAGCCGAGGAACACCAGGCCGCGCTTTCCGGGACTTGTGATCCAGAGCAGGGCAAGTCCTCCGAAGAACAGGATCATTGTGTACTTGCTGAGCAGGCCGACTCCCGCTGCGGCGCCCGAGGCTGCCCACCAGAGAAGGGAATTTTTCTGAAGCCCCTTCCAAGCGAAGAGCATGGCCAGAGCCCATGCTGGGGCTAGCCATGTGTCCGGGGTCATCAGGAAGGCGTTGCCCGCAAAGATCGGTGCCAGGGTGAGAAAAATCCCGGCACGGTTGCCGGCGGCTTGGCCGAATTGCTCCCTGGCAAGGATCCGGCCCGCCAGAGAGAGAACAATTCCCGAGATGACGGCACCTGAGCGGACGGCCAGCTCCTGATGTCCCAACAGCGAGCGTCCCGCCATGATCGACCATGCCACCAGAGGCGGGTGGTCAAAGTAGCAGGCTTGCGGGTGAAGGGCCCAGACCCAGTAATAGCACTCGTCGAAAATCAGCCCCAAGCAGGCCCCGGCTACGAGTTTCCAAAGTGCCACGGCCCCAAGGATGCCCCAGAACCAGCGATCTCCATCCACCTCGCCAATCAGCCCTTTTTGGCGGGGTTCGAGGGTGGCAGTGAGGGGCATGGGTCAGAAAGCTTGGTGAAACGGTAGGGGAAAACGAGAGGATGGTGGGGGTCATCTGTGCGGTCAAAGAGATTCACTGAAGTGTGATGATAGAAACCGATTCGGTCAGCAGGGCATTGTTTTGGTTGACCACCCTCTGGTGATCTGTCACTTTTTCAAACCCCCGACACGCTGTCATGGAATCCTCCCGACCGGTGCGTCGGGACTACCCATTGCCATGAACTCCGAATTTATCGCCATGCTCGACTACCTCGAGCGTGAAAAAGGTATCAAGCGAGAGACCCTCATCGAGGCCATCTCCTCCGCCCTCGTAACCGCCTCCAAAAAAGCGTTTTCCTGCTCCCGCGAGGTCCGCATCGATATCAACCCAAAGAGCGGTCAGATCCGCGCCTTTGCCAAGCCTGTTGTCGTCGAGACCGTGAGCAATCCGCAGGAAGAGATCTCCGTGGCCAAGGCCCGTCTCGTCAACAAGGAGGCCAATGTCGGCGACGAGGTCGAGATCGAGGTGACCCCGCGTGACTTCGGTCGTATCGCCGCCCAGACCGCGCGTCAGGCGATCGCCCAGCGTATCCGCCAGATCGAGAAGGAGATGATCTATGAGGAGTTCAAGGACCGTGCCGGAGAAATCGTCAGCGGCACCGTTCGCAGGTTCGATCGCAGCGACGTGATCCTTGACCTCGGCAAGTTCGAGGGGGTGATGCCCTCCCGCGAGCGTGTCCAGACTGAGGAGTACAATGTGGGTGACCGCATCCGTGCCTACGTCGTGGCGGTCGAGAACGGCCAGCGTGGCCCCGAGATCATCCTCTCCCGAAGCCACCCGAACTTCATCCGCCGACTCTTTGAGATTGAGGTGAGTGAGATCGCCGACCGCACCGTGGAACTGCGTTCCATTGCCCGTGAGGCTGGATTCCGCACCAAGGTCGCCGTCCATAGTGCCAGCGACAAGGTCGACCCGGTCGGTGCCTGCGTAGGCATGCGCGGGGCCCGCGTGAAAAATATCGTCCGCGAACTCGGAAACGAGAAGGTCGACATCATCCGCTGGTATGAGGATCCCAAGGAATTTGCCCGCGAGGCCCTCAAGCCCGCCAAGATCCGCTCGATCGAACTCGACGAGGCCGCTCACACACTCCACATCGCGGTAGACAAGGAAGACCTTGCTCTTGCCATCGGTAAGCGTGGACAGAATGCCCGCCTCACCGCCCGCCTTACCGGCTGGGAGATCGACATCAAGGAAGATCGCTCCGCGGCCGATGCCTTCGAGCAGCAGCTCGGTGGTGCGGTTCAGCAGCTTGCCTCCGCCCTGGGCATCTCCGAGGAAGAGGCCAAGTCGCTCGCCGCCGGGGGTATGAACTCAGTCGACGTGGTTGTCACAGCCGAGGCTTCCGACATCGACGGAATTCTTTCCTGCGGCCCCGAAAAGGCCGAGTCCATCCTCGCTGCCGCCAAGGCCCATCTCGCTCCAAAGTCATCCGAGCCCCAGGAGCAGCCGGCGGCCTGATCCGCCGCGCCCCGGACGCCGGGGTGAGAGGATCCTTTCCCAACATTCATGCCACCCAAAGTCCCGAGCACCAAATCCGCTTCCTCCAAGCCGTCCGGGAGCAAGGCGCCCTCCCGCGGCGCCTCTGCTTCCAAGTCGTCTTCTAAAGCCCCTGCTCGCGGCAGGGCTTCAGCCTCCAAGGGTGAGGCGAAAGAGCCCAAGAATGCCAAAGAGGCAAAAGAGGTTAAAAAGCCCGTTGTCAAAACTTCGGAACTCCCGACCCTCTCGCTAATCGACGAACCCGTTCCGAAAAAGCGCGTTGTCACCTCAGCCAAGGCCCTGCCCCGCATCGGCGAGGAGGATCATGTCGCCTCAACTCCCGCTCCCGTTCCAGAAGTCGAGGAGACTCCTGTGGAGGAGGTAACCCCCGCGGGAGAGGAAACTCGTAAGGTCATCCACATCAAGCCTCCGATCCAGATCAAGGAACTGGCAGTCCAGATGGAGGTGCCTCCCTTCAAGATAATCAAGGATCTGATGGGGATGCAGATTTTTGCCAACATCAACCAGTCGGTGGAGCCCGAGATAGCTGGCAAGCTCTGCGAACTTTACGGATTTGTGTTTGAGCGCGAAAAGCGCGTTGCCGGCGCGGGCGTTCACAAGGAGGAGAAGGTAGTCGTCGAGCCTCCGAAGCCCGTCGAGGAAAAGCCCGAGGAAAAGAAACTCCGCGGACCGATCATCACCTTCATGGGCCATGTTGACCATGGAAAGACCTCTCTTCTCGACGCCATCCGTCGCGCCAAGGTCGCCTCAGGCGAGGCTGGAGGGATCACCCAGCGCATCGGTGCTTATTCCATCGACTGGAAAGGGCAACCGATCACCTTTATCGACACCCCAGGCCACGCAGCCTTCTCGGCCATGCGTGCGCGTGGCGCGAACGTGACCGATATCGTCGTCCTCGTCGTCGCCGCCGATGACGGTCTGATGCCGCAGACCCTTGAGGCTCTCAGTCATGCTCAGGCCGCCAAGGTCACGATCATGGTCGCGATCAATAAATGCGACCTCAGGACCGCCAATCCCGATCGCGTGAAGCAGCAACTTCAGGAAAAGGAACTTGTTGCAGAGGATTGGGGGGGGGATGTCGTCATGTGCGAGGTCTCCGCCGCCACCGGCAAGGGGATCGACAATCTGCTTGAGATGATGTCACTGCAGGCCGAGGTTCTTGAACTCAAGGCCAATCCCGACCTTCCTGCCCGTGCGAATGTAATCGAGGCACAGGTCGAGGCCGGTCGCGGCCCCACCGCCACCGTCATCGTTAATACCGGTACGCTTCGTGTCGGAGACCCCTTCATCTGCGGCAGCCATTGGGGCAAGGTAAAGCAGCTCATCGATGAGGACGGTAACGCCTTCAAGTCCGCTGGTCCCGCCATCCCGGCCAAGGTTCTTGGTCTCAGCGGCCTTCCCAACGCAGGCGATGAACTCGTTGTCATGGAGAGCGAGCGCTCCGCGCGCCAGCTCAGCGAGGAGCGTCTGGATGCCCTCCGCAAGGAGAAGCTCTCGGCTCCCAAACGCGCCACTCTCGAGAACCTCTTCGCCAACATCGAGGCCGACCAAAAGAAGGTCCTTCAGATCGTTCTCAAGGCCGACATGCAGGGATCGCTCGAGGCCATCACCGGCATGCTCTCCGATATCCCGCAGGAGAAGATCGACCTCAAGATCATCCACTCCGCTGTCGGCCCGATCACCGAGAGTGACGTCCTGCTGGCCAGCGCCTCGGATGCCGTCATCATCGGCTTTGGCGTCAAGGTTGAGAACAGCGCCAACAACGCTACCCGCAAGGAAGGCGTGCAGATCAAGCTCTTCAGCATCATCTACGAGTTGGCCGACCAGATGCGCGACGCCATGCAGGGGATGCTCGATCCCGAGGTCCGAGAGGCCGTTATCGGCCATGCCGAGGTCAAGCAGCTCTTTGATCTTACGAAGGGGATGGTCGCCGGGTCACTTGTCACCGACGGACGCATGTCACGCTCGGCGCGTGCACGTGTCGTTCGTGGCAAGCAGGCCGTTTACGACGGCAGCCTGACGACGCTGCGACGCTTCACAGAAGATGTGAAGGAGGTCCGCGCCGGTCTCGAGTGCGGTATCCGCCTGGGCGATTATTCGGAGTATGAGGTCGGCGACATCATCGAGTGCTACACCCTCGAGAAGGTCGCCCAGACCCTCTGATCCCAGCCATCGTCCGGGGATCCGTCCCGGGGCTTTCCACGACCATGAGCCTACGCACCCTGAGAGTCTGTGAACTGATCAAGCGGGAACTCGGCGTGATCGTGGGACGTGAGCTGAAATTCGACGCTCCCCTGGTGACGATCCGTGCTGTCGACATCACTCCAGACCTGAAGAACGCCCATGTCTTCGTGAGCGTTATTGGGACTCCGGGGCAAAAGAAACAGGCGATTGCCGCGTTGGATGGGGCTCGCCA
>RFPR01000059.1 GCA_009928265.1 Pseudomonadota bacterium
CAGATTGGCGAAAATCGGTCCTTTGCGGGTGGTGAAGGCTCCCTCGCGCGGGTTGTAAATCAACGTACCGACAAGGTCGGCAGGGAGGAGGTCCGGCGTGAACTGGATACGGGCGAAATCCGCATGGATGCAGGAGGAAAGCGTGCGGACCGTGAGGGTCTTGGCAAGGCCAGGGACACCTTCGAGAAGGACGTGGCCGTTGCCGAGCAGGCCGATGAGCAGGCTGCGGACAAGCCCCTGCTGGCCGACGACGACACGGCTCATTTCCTGAGTGAGGGGGCGGACCCAGGTGCTGGTCTCTTGGACGCGACGATCGAGTTCTTGGACGGACGGGTTCATGGAATCAGGTGCGTAGTTGGTTGAAAAAGTTGGTGCGGTCAGGAGCGGCTTCGCGCCGTTTGGATAGGCTGTTGAAGGAATAGAGACAAGCGGTAAACGGTCTCGTTCAAAATTTCTCTCTTTTGGCGATCAGCGAACCACCCTGTCCCTGAGCGTAAGGGCCAATTCCACTGATTCGGAAGCCTTTCCGATCAGGGTGGCATGGCCCATCTTGCGGCCTGCTTTCGCCTCTTCCTTTCCATAGAGGTGAAGAAAACACCCGGGCTCCTTCAGAAAGACCTCCCAATCAGGTTCGCCTCCCTTCCAGAGATCCCCGAGCAGGTTCACCATCACTCCCGGCGAGCGCAGATCGACGGGACCAAGGGGAAGGCCGCAGACAGCCCGGATATGCTGGGTAAACTGACTGGTCATCGCCGTCTCGAGGGTGTGGTGCCCGGAATTGTGTGGGCGCGGCGCTAGTTCATTCACGACAAGCGAACCGTCGGGAAGAACGAACAATTCCACGGTGATCAGTCCGATCACCCCGAGTTTTTCGGCGATTCCCGTGGCGACAGCCTGGGCACGACTGGAGACTTCCTGAGGAAGGGGTGCCGGGGCAACCGTCGTGTCGAGGATACCGTTGCGATGGACATTCGCCTGCAGGGGGAAGCAGAGGGAACCGGTCGCGTTCCGGGCGCAGATGACGGAAGCCTCCGACTCGAATGCGATTCTCTTCTCGAGCACGGCGCGAGGCGCACCGAGCATCGCCCAGACAATCTCGGCATCATCTCCAGGAGAAACACTGATCTGCCCTTTGCCATCATACCCGAGAACGGCTGTCTTAAGGATAGAGGCGGCATCCAGTTCGCCTAGGGCCGCAGCCAACTCAGCAGCGGAGGTGACGACACGGAACGGGGCAACCGGAAAACCGTGGTCGCGAAGGAATTCCTTTTCCAAAACACGGTCCTGGCAAATCCGCACGACGGAAGAGGAGGGATGAACAGGCACACGTTCTTCCAAAAATACCAGCACTTCGACCGGGATATTCTCGAACTCCACCGTGGCCACATCGATCGTCATTGCAAAACGGGCCAGCGCATCGGTGTCGTCAAACGGGGCCACGATGGTCAGATCGGCGCAGGAGGAAGCAGGACCGTCTTTCACTGTGTCGAAGATCATGACCTTGTAGCCCATCGCCTTGGCTGCCATGGCAGACATCCGGCCGAGTTGGCCGCTTCCAAGAATCCCGATCGAGGACCCCGGGGGAAAGACCGGGCTTTTCCCTTTCTGGAGGGCCGCCTGGTCGCTAGCGTGCTTCTCTTCGCTTTTTCTCATGGATCGTCTGATTTACCTGCTGGCTCTCGGGGTGGTCTCGTTCATCCGGTTTCTGCCCATCACCGTCTGCTTCGTGCTGGGACAGCTCCTCGGACTCGTGATCTGGATGATTCTGCCCGGCTACCGTCGTCTCGCCAAACGGAATCTCCGCATAGCCTTCGGTGACGGACTAGACGACCGCAAGACGGCCACACTGGTCCGAAAGCACTTTTCATGCCTCGGAGCCAATCTCCTCTGCTCCGTCAAAATCCCGGCTCTCAGCGAGAAGAAGCTCCGCTCCCGCCTGCGCTTTGAGAATGAGCAGGCTTGGGAGGACTGGATCGTCGGTAAAAAGGCCGGGGAGCGAGGGACCGTGGCCGCCCTCAGCCACTACGGTAACTGGGAGATCAACGCCCAGATCGCCGAGTTCGTGAAACCGCGTAAGGCCGGATGCGTCTACCAGGCGATCCGCAATCCACTCATGGACGATCTGGTCAACCGTGATCGACGCAGCCGTGGCGTGGCCACCTTCGACAAGAAAAAAGGGATGCAGGGGGCGAGCGACCTGCTCAAGAAGGGCGGCGTGGTGGGGATCCTGACCGACCAGCATGCAGGCGGCGCGGGGATCTGGATGCCGCTCTTCGGAAAGATCGCCTCCACCTCGCCTCTTGCTGCGAGCCTCGCCCAGAAAACCGGATCACTCCTGGCCATGGTCAGCGTACGCACCGTCGGGTTGGCACGCTGGGAGATCTGTACCAGCGCCCCGGTGCCCACCGAGGGTCGCACGATCGCCGAGATCACCATGGCCCTGAACCGGCTCCTTGAGTCAGAAATCAGGCGTTCTCCGGCCGATTGGTTCTGGGTGCACAACCGGTGGAAAAATTTTGTTCCCGATTTTCTCCTGCAGCACTTCAAACGGGGTATCCACCTTCCCGAGGGAACCAACCCCTCGGATCTCCAACCCTTCCGCCTTCTCGTCCGCTCCTCCAACTGGCTAGGCGACGCCTGCATGGCGGTGCCGGCCATTCAGGCGATGAAACAAGGGAGGCCTGATCTCCAGATCACCATCCTCTCGCCGGCCAAGCTCGCTCCCATCTGGCGCGAAGTGAAGGAGGTCTCCAGCGTCCTTGAAATCCCTCCCGACAGTACCCCGTGGAAAGTCTCTCGTCTGATCAAGGCATCCGGGCAATACGAGGTAGCCTTTCTGCTCCCCAACTCGTGGCGTAGCGCCTTGGAAGTCTGGCTCGCAGGTATCCCGATGCGTCTGGCCACCGAAACCCACCGCGCCAAAAGACTCCTTACCCGAACGATTCCCCTTCCGAAGCAACTCCACCCAACAGTCCACCAGACTCAGGCGCTCCTCTCCATCGTCAAGCGTCTGGGAGGCCCTGACACCTCGTTTCCCATTCCTAGAGCCCGGATAGGGCAACCCTCCGTTCAGCCTGTTACCGTGACCCTCTGCCCCGGAGCTGAATACGGGCCTGCCAAACGGTGGCCCTTGGAGCGCTACCGCGCGGTCATGGAGCAAATTTCCTCCAAGCACAACCTCACTTGGGTCATCGTCGGCACCGCAAAAGAAGCCACGCTGGGCGAGCAACTCGCCAAGAATTTCCCGGGGAATATTGAGAACCTCTGCGGTAAAACAACCCTGCCGGAGCTTATCGCCCAACTGAAGCGGAGTCATCTGCTGCTGACCAATGATACCGGCACCATGCACCTAGCCGATCTGCTCGGCATCCCGGTCGTCGCGATCTTTGGTTCCACCGAGCCGACACTGACAGGCCCCTCGGGAGCCACTACACCCCCGCACCGGATCCTTCGCCGGAAGGTCGAGTGCAGCCCCTGCTACCTCCGCACCTGCCCCATCGACTTCCGCTGCATGAAGGAGATATCCGTCGACATGGTCACCACCGCGGTTGAGGAATCGCTTCAGGCTATTTCTAGAGGATTATAAGCTCTTAACTTTTTCACTTTCATACCTTTCACTTTTTTCCGAATTCCCATGCTAAGCATCCGCAAACTCAAGAAAACCATCGGCGGTCGCACCCTCTTCGAGGAGGCCGACCTGCAGGTTAATTACGGTGAACGTGTCGCTCTTGTCGGACCGAATGGAGCCGGCAAATCGACCCTCTTCTCACTGCTTCTCAAAAAGGACGAACCCGATGCCGGAACCATCGAACGCGATGAGTGGACCATGATCGGACACCTTGCCCAGGAGGGAGAGGCGACTGGGGAGGAAACCGTCCTCGATGTGGCGACCGGCCGCGCCGGGGAACTTCCCGCACTGGAGGAACAGCTCCGCAAGCACGAGGAGGCGGGCACCGTCGACTCACCGGAATACTCCGAGGCCAGTTCCAAGCACGCCGCCCTAAGCGATCCCAAGGTCGAGGCCAAGGCCAAGAAAATCCTGGTCGGCCTCGGTTACAAGCAGGAGGACTTCGAGCGTAAGGCCAAGGAACTGAGCGGCGGATGGGTCATGAGGGCCCACCTCGCCCGCCTGCTGGTGATGGAGCCCGACCTGCTCCTGCTCGACGAACCGACCAACCACCTCGATCTCGTCTCACTTCTCTGGCTCCAGAATTACCTCAAGAACTATGCCGGGGCCGTCCTGCTGATCTCCCACGATCGCCAGTTCATGGATGAGATCATCCAAAAGGTCTACGAGATCGCCGAGGGGCGCTTTTATTCCTACGCAGGCAACTACACCGATTTCCTCGCCGAACGTGAGGCCCGCTATGATCGTCAGAACGCCGCCTACAAGAACCAGCAGAAGGAAATTGCCGATCTGCGTGAGTTCTACGACCGCTTCCGTCAGGTAGCCTCCAAGGCTTCCCAGGCCATGAGCAAGCTCAAGCAGATCGAGCGCATGGAGCTCATCGAGAAACCGATGCCTCCCCGCAAGCCATTCCGCTTCCAGATCCCCGCGCCGCCGCGAGGCGGCCAGCGCGCAGTGATCCTCGAAGGAATCCACATGGCCTACCCCAGCTCGCAGGGAGAGCGCAAGGTCTACTCGGGTCTCGATCTGACGATCGAGAAGGACGAGAGGACCGTGCTCGTCGGCCCAAACGGAGCCGGCAAATCAACCCTTCTGAAAATTCTAGCAGGCGTACTCGAGTTCCAGCAGGGGAAACGCATCGAGGGGCCGAATGCCAAGATCGGCTATTTCAGCCAGCACCGTGCCGCCACCTTGGATCCTAACAAGTCGATCCTCGACGAGGTGCGCGCCTCCAACGGGGAACTCTCGGAGAACGACGCCCGCGGGATCCTTGGCTCGTTCCTCTTCCGTAAGGACGACATCTACAAGAAGACAGCGGTGCTTAGTGGCGGCGAGAAGACCCGACTCAACTTGGTAAAGTTCCTAGTCGATCCTCCCAACCTTCTGCTGATGGACGAACCGACGACACACCTCGACATTCACACCGTGGAATCTCTGATCCTCGCGCTTGGAGCCTATGAGGGGACGCTCGTCTTCATCAGTCACGACGTCCACTTCATCCGCAAACTCGCGACCAAGGTCCTCCATGTGAAGGATGGGAAGGTGACTCCCCACCTCGGCGGCTACGACGACTTCCTCGAACGTGTGGGAGCGGTGGGCAACGAACGCGAAGCCCTCACTTCTTGAAGGCTTGTGAGAATTGGCGGATAGCTGTGTTGTTGATCGCTTGCAGTATGTCTCATACAGCTACGCTCACACGCCTTGCTCTCCATCCAATCTCACGGCGCTTCTAACGGAACCAAGCGTATGAGTTTTCGATGTGGGGCTAGGCGCCCAAGCGTAGCTGTATGAGACATACTGCAAGCGCAGGGCAACAACGCCCCGCGCGAAAAGAACAAGCATCTACCCAAGTACGAGGCGGGCGGTGACCAGATAACAGGTAACGGTAAAGAGATCCGCTGCCGCGAGCGTGATCGGTCCGGCCGCAATCTTGGGATCCCAGCGGACAATGCGGAGAATAACGGGGACAAGGATGCCGAGGAGGGAGGCCATGAGTATCGAAACAATCACGCTGCCACCGATTGACAATGCGGCAGGCAGATCACGCCAGATTAATCCGACCATCAGGGCCACGGCGCTTCCGGCAAGGAGACCTAGCAAACCGGCCGTGACGGCTTCGCGCAGCAGCTTCACACGCAACCATTTCCACCGCACCCGACTCACAGGAAGAGATTGGACTGTCAGGGCCAGCGACTGGGCGGCAACAGCCTCACCCAGACCAAGAACGAGCGCCATGAAGACGGCAAGGACCACCTTCTGCTGCAAGGTGGTTTCAAAGGCGCCTGCCAGAGCCGCACAGAGAACTCCTCCGGAAACAGTGGCGGCAAGCCATGGGAAGCGGACTCGAAACGCACGCACCGGGGATGCATGCTGCAGTTCCTGGATGTGGATACCGATGGTCTGGAAGAGCTGATCGTTGTTACCACCGGCACTCAGTTCCATGACCTCGTCGGTGAAGAGGCTGACATCAACGATCCCCAAGAGCCGCTTTCTCACGTCGACGACAGGAATTGCCAGGAATTTGTGGAGGATAAAGCACTCGCATGCCTCCAGCAGAGTGGCCCCCTCCGGAAGTGAGAGAACCCTCGGTACCATTATCTCGCCGATCCTTCGCTCCAGCGGCTCGGTGAGAAGTTTTCTAGCAGGCACAACACCGGAGAGACGTCCTTCGGGATCAACAACGTAGAAATAAAAGATGCGCTCCTCCAGACCGGTGGAGCGAATGCTATTGAGGGCTTCTCCGACACTCTGCTCGGTAAGCAAAGGGGGAGGGCCGGGCCGGAGAAATTCCGAGACGGAACGCTTGAGGTGCTCCTCGGAGTTTTTCGAACCGGGCGTAGCGTGCAAGGACATGCGCCCGAGGAGTATGTGTCAACCGATCAGCCCTTGGCCTTCTTCGCCTTCGCCGAAGGCTTGCCGGCGGCAACCTTAAAGGAAAGCTTCTCCGCGTCACGGGTCACCTCGACCTTGTCGCCAGCCTTGAATGATCCGCGAAGGATTTCCTCGGCCATTGGATCCTCAAGGTAACGTTCCACGGCGCGCCGCATGGGCCGCGCACCGTACGTGGGATCATAGCCCTTCTCGATGAGGAGTTCGTGGGCAGCCTGATCCATGGTGATCTCGATCTCTTTGTCCCTGATCCGGGAAGTGACCTTGGCCACCTCGAGATCGACGATACGGGTTAGCATCTCCTTTGAAAGCGTGTGGAAAACGATGATATCATCGAGGCGGTTGAGGAACTCGGGTTTGAAGACGCGCTTCGTCTCCTCAAGAATCTTGCCCTGCATGGTGTCGTAGCCCTCATCGTGCTTGGGGGCACCGAATCCGAGCGTGGTCTGCTTCTTGATCAGTTCCGCACCCACGTTGGAGGTGAGGATGATGATCGTGTTCCGGAAGTCGATCTTGCGCCCGAGGCTATCGGTGACGGTCCCCTCCTCCAAGATCTGGAGCAGGAGATGCATGACATCGGGATGGGCCTTCTCGATTTCGTCAAAGAGAACGACCGAATAGGGACGGCGGCGGACCGCTTCGGAGAGCTGACCTCCCTCCTCGTGGCCGACATAGCCGGGAGGCGATCCAATCAGCCTGGAGGAGGTAAACTTCTCCATGTACTCCGACATGTCGATCTGGATGAGCGCGTCAGGATCGCCAAACATGAACTCGGCAAGCGAGCGGGCGAGGAAGGTCTTTCCTACGCCGGTGGGGCCAAGGAAGATGAACGAGCCGATCGGGCGGCGGGGATCCTTGAGATCCGCGCGGGAACGGCGCAGGGCCTTGCTGATGGCAGTGACCGCCTCATCCTGTCCGATGACCTTCTTTTTGAGATCGTCCTCCATGGCAAGGAGCTTGGCGGTCTCCTTCTGCTCCATGCGGGTGAGCGGTACGCCCGTCCACTTGGAGAGGACATGCATGATTGCTTCCTCGTCGACGATGACCTCGCGCTCGTCACGCTCCTTGCGCCAGATGGCGAGAGTCTCCTCGAGGCGGTCCTTAGCCTGCTTCTCATCGTCGCGCAGGGAGGCGGCTTTCTCAAAATCCTGCGCCTTGATCGCGGCTTCCTTCTCGCTCCGGATCCTGTCGATCTCGGCTTCGAGGTCCTTGGTGGCCGGAGGCTTGGTCATTGCGCCGATGCGGGCACGGGAACCTGCCTCATCCATGACGTCGATCGCCTTGTCAGGCAGAAAGCGGCCGGTGAGGTAGCGATCGGAGAGCTTGGCAGCTGCCTCCAGGGCGACATCGGTGATGACGGCCTTGTGGTGCGCCTCGTACTTGGGACGAAGTCCCTTGAGGATGAGAACAGTGTCCTCTACTGAAGGAGCCTCGACCTTGACCGACTGGAAGCGACGCTCCAGGGCGGAATCCTTCTCGATGTGTTTGCGGTATTCGTTGAGCGTCGTCGCGCCGATGCACTGGAGTTCGCCGCGGCTGAGGGCCGGCTTGATGATGTTGGAAGCGTCCATGGCCCCCTCAGCGGATCCCGCCCCGACGATCGTGTGGAGCTCATCGATAAAGAGGATGATGTTCTTATTCTTGCGGATCTCGTCCATGACCGCCTTGATCCGCTCCTCGAACTGGCCGCGGTATTTCGTACCCGCCACCATGAGGGCGAGATCGAGGGTGATGACGCGCTTGTCGGCGAGAAGCTCGGGTACGTTGCCCGAGACAATTTCCTGCGCGAGGCCCTCGGCAATGGCGGTCTTCCCGACGCCGGCCTCGCCGATGAGAACCGGGTTGTTCTTGCTACGGCGGCAGAGAATCTGGATGACGCGCTCGATCTCATCAGCACGGCCGATAACAGGATCGAGTTCCCCCTTGCGGGCGCTCTCGGTGAGGTCGCGTCCGAAGGCCTTCAGTGCGGGCGTCTTGGCCTCCTTGCGTGCCGGACCGCTGCCGGCGGCAGCTTCCTCCCCCTCTTGCCCCTCGGGGATCTCTCCCTCCTCCTCATCGGATGGGGTGAAATTCGGGTCGAGTTCCTTAAGAACCTCGTTGCGGGTGCGGTCGAGGTCGACCTCAAGATTGCGAAGCACCTGGGCGGCAACGCCCTCCCCCTCGCGAAGCAATCCAAGCAGGATGTGCTCGGTGCCGACATAGGAATGCTGCAGGGCTTTGGCCTCCTTGCCGGCGAGGGCGAGGACCTTTTTCACGCGGGGCGTATAGGGGATATTGCCGGCCATCTTGTTCTCCTGGCCGGAGCCGACCTGCTTCTCGACTTCCTGGCGGACGGTCTCGAGGTCGAGACCCATTTTCTGGAGGACATTCACCGCGACACCTTGGCCGAGCTTGATCAGACCAAGCAGAAGATGCTCGGTGCCGACATAGTTATGGTTGAAGCGGTCTGCCTCCTTACGGGAAAGGGCCAGAACCTGCTGAGCGCGGGGCGTGAAGTTATTCATCATGGGTTCTCGCCCGTGGCCGGGCTGTCGTTGCCAAAACCGTTGGTCGGGATCTTGCCGATCTCGGGCTCAGGCATCTGCTTCAGTTTCGCGCGGATCAGCGCCGCGCGCAAGGAATCGCGTTCTTCCGCCCCCATCTTGGCGGCATGGAGGCCCTTCTGGAGATGGGCCGGTTGGGTCTCGATAAAGAGTTCGTCGACCTGGAGGCGGGACTTGGATGGGAAGAGGCTGAGATCCACGCCCATCTTGATGAAGGAGAGGAGGTTGAGTGCCTCCTTGGAGGTGATCGAGTGGGCGTGGCAGAGGATGCCGTAGGCCCTTCCGATCTGGTCTAGCAGAGTCTCGGCGCGCTGCTGAAGGAGGATCTGGCGGGCATTCTGCTCGTGCTCAAGAATCTGGGCTATGACGCGGTTCAATCGCGCAATGATCTCCTCCTCCGTCTCGCCGAGCGTGGTCTGGTTGGAGACTTGGAACAAGTTTCCCATCGCCTCGGTCCCCTCGCCATGGAGACCTCGGACGGCCAGACCGATTTTATTGACCGAATTAATGATCTTGTTCACCTGTTCCGACATGACCAGCCCCGGCAGGTGCATCATGGCGCTCGCACGCATGCCGGTGCCCACGTTGGTGGGGCATGCAGTTAGATAGCCGAGTTCGTCATGGAAAGCGA
Source organism: Pseudomonadota bacterium (assembly GCA_009928265.1). Classification (GTDB taxonomy): domain Bacteria; phylum Verrucomicrobiota; class Verrucomicrobiia; order Chthoniobacterales; family UBA6821; genus UBA6821. The sequence continues at coordinate 9,692 of RFPR01000059.1, forward strand.
AGTCGAGCGTCTCCTCGAGCTCCGAGTCGGTGCGGTTGATCATCGCATAGACCTCCTCAAGCTGAAGTCCGGCACGGATCGCCTGCATCCGGAGATGATCCTCCTCATTGATCATGAAGCTGAGTGTCTGCTCCGGATTCATCACCACGGCACTTCCAGCCCCGCGCGCCGCATGCTCGCGACTGATCAGGTGACGCTCCATGAGAACCTGTTTCTCAAGAGGCGAGAGATCTTCAAGCCTCTCGGAAAAGGAATTCTCCATCTCGGGAAGTCCCTCGACCGCGGAACGGATCTCGTCGAGGACGGCAACACGTTCGGCCTTTTTGGCCCAGCCGGGAAAGGGTTTACCCTTGAGATTGCGCGCGAGACGGACTCGACTACTCACGACAATCTGGTCATGCGGCCCGGAACCACTAAGCCATTCTCCAGTATTGGCGATGATGCGTGAGAGTTTCACGGCAGTTTCAGTGGCTTAGGGCTTTTGGCGAGGCTTAGGGACAAGCGGTTCAGCTTCCCCCTCGGCGAGCTCGGCAACACGGTTGGGCGCGGGCTCCGCCTCGCGTCCTTCGTTCTCGAGCGTTCGGATCCGATCGCGAAGACCAGCGGCTTCCTCAAACTGCTCGGCGGTGACAGCGCGGTCGAGTTCCTCTCGCAGTTTCGACAGCTCCTGGTTGCGGACGCGTGAAACGGCGAGACGCGCCGGAACCTTGCCTGTGTGAACAAGACCCCGATGCATGTTCTTGAGCATTCCGGAGAGCCCCTCGGCAAAGGTATCGTAGCAGGCACTGCAGCCGAGGCGGCCGGTCTTCTTGAAATCAGCCTGGGAGAAACCGCAGACCGGGCATCGAATCCCAGCTGGGTTCTTCTCAATTTCCTGCGCGGCACCGAGGCCAAGCAGCAGGTCGGCCAATGCAAAACCGGTGGGATCATTGACTCCCTTTTCCTTGGAGCATCCTTCGCAGAGATTCACCTTCTGCATCTTACCCTCGATGATCTGCGTGAGGAAGACGGTGGCCTCCTTGGATTTGCAGACGTCGCAGAACATGTCAGGGATAGATCGGCGTACCCTCCGACTGTGTCAACTCCCGGAAACGCTCAATTAGTCGGCGGGTTACCGGGCCGGGCTTTCCGTCACCGATGGGACGCTTGTCGAGTTCCACGGCAGGAATAATCTCGGCCGCCGTTCCGGTCAGGAAGCACTCGTCGGCCGTATAGATGTCATAGCGCGTCATCTGCGGCTCCGAAATCTCGAGGCCAAATTCGCGGGCTATCTCGATCGCCACCGCACGGGTAACCCCTGCCAGAGCTCCCGAGGAAATCGGAGGGGTGGTGATTTTACCACCGCTCACGAGGAAAATATTATCACCTGTGCACTCGGCCACGAGTCCCTGCTCGTTGAGCATCAGACCCTCGCCGGCACCTGCATGGGTAGCCTCGATCTTGGCCATGATGTTGTTGAGGTAATTCAGCGACTTCACCATCGGGCTTAGAGCCCCGTGGGCGATGCGGCGGGTGGAGCAGGTCACGACCTTAAGTCCCTTCTCGTAACTCTCAGCGGGGTAGAGGGTGATCTTCGCGGCGATGATAATGACCGTCGGCTTCGGGCAATGTTCAGGGCTCAGGCCGAGATTTCCCTTTCCACGGGTCACGACGAGACGGATATAGCCGTCCTTGAGTTCGTTACGACGGATTGTTTCGAGTAGGGCCTTAGTCATGGTAGCCCGATCAAGCGGGATCACCATGTTGATGGCAGCGGCGGACTTGTAGAGTCGATCGATATGCTCCTCTAGTCGGAAGACCTTGCCGTTGTAAAAACGAATCCCCTCGAACACACCATCGCCATAGAGAAGGCCATGATCGAACACCGAAACCTTCGCTTCGGACTCGGGATAAAAAGTGCCATCGATATAGATCTGCATCGTTCATCCAGTATGCGGGTCTGACTCCGCCGTGACAAGCGGGCAGGCAAGAGAAGCCATTCCCTAACGGAACATCTCTGCAATCTGGCCGCCGTATTTCTCCGTGATCACGTGGCGGCGAAGCTTGAAGGTCATGGTCAACTCATCACCAACCTCGAAGGGTTTACCGATGAGTTCCAAAGCCGCTAGACGCTCAAAGGGTTTGAAACCGGTCTCCCCACAGATCAGGCGGCGGATCTCCGCCTGGATCAGGTCCCGTACCTCGGGTCG
>RFPR01000060.1 GCA_009928265.1 Pseudomonadota bacterium
GGCGTTGGACGGCAGGTCACTTGGTGCCACGGTTGCCGGTTTCCGGCAGGTGAGTCCGCTCTCTTCTTTGGTGAGCCAGCTTCCTGCTCAATCCTCGCTCAAATTAAGCATTTATTCGGAGAAGTTCGACAGCGGACTGGCAAAGGTCGTCAATCAATCGAGATACCATCCCGAGGTCCAGATCTCGCTACTGCCCGACTCATCCGCCACGAGTCCAGAATTCTTAGCTGATCTTCCAGTTTCCCGTTCCTCAAGGATCACTCTTGATCAGGGCTTGTTCGGGGAGTTTGGTTTCGGGGCCTTATCAATTGAAAACCGCGAGGGTGGGTTCGTTGTGGATCGCGGTGTCTCCCTCAATCTCGGCGGCAAGGGGTATCTAGAGGTGAATGCGGGGCATATCGAGATAGACGGCGACTTCCACGCCCCGGGAGGGACGATTTCACTAAAGTCCTCTTCTGTGGGCTATGCAGATCAGCTATTGCTCGATAGCACGAAATTTCTGAATAGTCCGGTTGCAGATCTCTGGACACTCCGTGCGACTGGAGAAACGGTTCTGGAAGTGGGGAGGACAGCCGATGGAAAATACCTTCTCCAGGGACACTCTTCCCCTGTCTCCCGGGATCAGTTATTGGAACGGAATACCGGGGTTATTGTCTTGGGTGCGGGCGCCGTTCTCGATACCTCTGGTATCTTAAGGGACTTTTACGCATCGCCTAATTCCGTGGGCGCGGTGATCCTCGATGGTGGCAAGATCGAGATGAACGCCTATAGGACGGACCTTCGCCCCGGTAGCGTGGTGAACGTTTCCGGTGGAGCCTCGGTGGGATCGGGCAAGACGAGTTACGGAAGGGCCGGGTCCATCACAATCTCCGGTGGATTCGATCCGGACCTTGCGACGGTTTCCTCCACCGGGTTGTTACTTATCAATGGTGGATTGAAGGGATTTTCCGGTGTCGGTCAGGTAGGGGGAACAATTTCACTCTCCGGCAAGGCCTTTCAGATCGGAGGAAAATCCCCTTCCGGGGTCTTTGCCCTCGATCCCTCCTTCTTCAATCAAGGGGGCTTTTCCTCCTTCACGATTCAGGGTCAGGGAATTGCCACTCCCACTCCAGATAGCTGGATCCCTGCCGTGAGTGTGGCGCCAGGCACGATTCTCTCACCTGCCCCGTTGTCCCAGATCCTGAGTCTTTCGCAAGGGATTCGCTCTCTGGTTCCCATTTCCATGCCGGCATCCCTCTCGTCATTGGTCTCCCTGTCACTCAAGGGAAATCCGGTGAGGGATGCAAAGATACCCAGCGCCATTGCCACCGGTAACGATCTTGTTGTCCGCTCTGACATTGTCATCGGCGAGGGTGCCGAAGTTTCTGCAAAACCGATGCTTCTTCCGGATTACCTTTCTTCAGCGGTAGGTTTGATCAAGCTGGATGCCCAGACTATCGAGATCCGTGATGGGGCAAAACTCTCGGCTCCCGGAGGATCAATCGTGCTCGCGGCGGCCAAGAAAACAGACAGTTACGCGCGCAAAGATGAAAACTTGTACGCTGATGCCCAGTTCACGTTGCTCCTAGGGGAACGCGCCTTGATTTCCGTCTCAGGAATTCCATTGCTGACGGACGATCCCCTCCGGCTTCGTGGAACGGTGGGCACGGTGCTTGCCGGTGGATCGGTCGATCTCAGCGGGAACATCTTGGCACTCCTGGGTTCCATTATTTCTGCCTCGGGAGCAAGTGCTGAATTGAGCTATCTTTCCAATCAGCTTGGATTGTCCGGTATGGGTGGGGTTCTTCGGATCAGGGTCGATTCCGCGGGCGGTAGCATCGCCTTGCATGGAGGACAGATGCTATACTCCGCAGCAATGCTCAGCGCCAAGTCGGGAGGCGATACTGCAAATGGTGGGAGACTTGAGATCGGCTCTTCCCTTTATTTCGCGGACCGCATCGACGAGGGGAGCGCGGGCACGGCCGGTTTCGATCGCTACAGTGTGAGGATTCAGGCCTCCGGTCAAGATTTGGCAACGGCAATTGCCCAGCTTGGTGTTGCTTCGGTGGCGAAGAATCCCCTTAGGAAAATCGGCGAAGGCGGGGCCTATGTCTCGCTTGCCGCCATCGATTCGGGAGGGTTTGACCGCATTGCACTGGACGGCAATGTGGCGTTCGAGGGAATCAGCGCCGCGGGATCGGGCCTGAAAGCCGCCGGAATCTTAAAGGTTGCGACCGGTGGACTTCTACGGACAGATGGAGCGCTCACTCTGGAGGCTGATTCGGTCTCCTTGGGACAGCTTCTGCGCGCTCCCTTAACCGGCCTCGACCCGGCAAACAACAGCATTATCTCGTCCAGCTTTGGATTAACTGCTGATCGATACGTTGCGCCGACGGGAGGTCCGGGTTCTGTGACTGTCAATGCAAGCCAAATTGATATTGGGAATCTCTCCTTGCAGAATGCCTCCAGTCTGAGTCTGTTGACTCACAATGGCTCCGTCCGGGGGGATGGCACCCTCGATCTTGCCGGTGATCTCCTGATTGAGGCAGGGATGGTTTATCCGGCCTCCGGAACCACATTTCAGGTTTTTGCCTATACTTCGGCGGGTGCTGGTGCGTCCCCCGGATCGATCACGATCCGACAGTCGGGAAGTTTCGCGGGATCACCGCTTTCAGCAGTTGGCGCAATTTCCCTCTATGCATCTCGCATAGATCAGGGAGGAACCCTTGTAGCTCCTTTTGGAACGATCACTCTTGGTTGGAATGGAACAGGAGCGATGCCAAAAGACCCTTTCAGCGGTGCCGGGTTCAAAGGTGGTGCTCTTTCTTCCATCACTCAGGCGGACTCGATTGTCTTGAGGGAGGCCTCAGTCACCTCCGTTTCCGGCAAGGATTCAGCGACGGGACTCGAGTGGACGATTCCGTTTGGAACCTCTGCCGATGGCGGAAGCTGGATTGCTCCTGGTGGCATTGACATCACTTCCTCGGGCCTTTTGGAGAAGTCCGTCACGATGTCCTCCGGCGGTTCATTGTCCATGGAGCAGGGCTCGATTGTCGACCTCCGTGGAGGGGGGCAGGTGACTGCGTACCAGTGGATTCCGGGATTGGGGGGAAAAAACAATCTCCTTTCTGATTCCAGCGCTTCTTATGTCTCGGGGTCCTCCTATTTGCCCGGTGACATCGTCCAATACGGAGGAAGGCTCTGGTCGGCCAATGTGAAGATTGATCCCGCCAAAAATCCGCCCGTACCGTCCGAGGGGATCTATTGGACCAAAATTCCTGAGCGCTATGCGATTATCCCAGGGTATTCTGGATCTCCGGATCCCGCTGGATATTTGTCATTGCCGGAAACGGGCCAAATGATCCGTCTCGCATCAGGGGTTGCTGGTCTGCCAGTCGGTGATTACTCGCTCCTGCCAGCCAGCTATGCATCCCTGCCAGGCGCTTATCTAATCACGGTGCCTGACTTGTTACCCTCAAACCCCCAATCCCTCTCGATGCCTGACGGGACATTCCTGACGTACGGGATACGGTTTGATGCCTACGGCTCCGCATCGAGCATTTCCAAGCTTGGATCCTATTTTTCCATTCTTCCCCCTTCTTCACTTGCAAAGATTGTAGAATTCAAAAACCTCTCCGCTGGGGAATTCTTCAAAAATCAGGACGCCTCCGATCCTTCTCATGCAGCTGATCTGGCCATTATCGCCGCCGGTTCGATGGATGTCCGATCAGCTATCCGCTCATCGGGAAGTAAGAAAGGTCTCGATGCTAGGATCGGAATCTCTTCAGTGAGGAATTTCATAATTGTCCCGGACATCTCCACTCGCACCCCGGGCTCAGGAGAAATCCTGCTTGATGCCGGAATCTTGAATTCCTGGAATGCGGGAAGCCTCCTAATCGGGGGAAGCAGATCGGTTGCTGATGATGGTTCTGTGAAACTCTCCGCCCAATCAGCATCCATCACGATGGAGGATGTGGATCTTACTGTGCAGGATTTGATTCTGGCGGCTACCGGTAGGGTCGAGGTGAAAGACGGAGCCTCGATCAAGAGCACTGCAAGCTCCATCCCCCTGCAAGACCAGACTCTTTCCGTTGCGGGTAACGGGGCCTTGCTGAGAATTGCCGGGGATTTCGAAATCAGCCTGTCGCGAGTTCGCTCCGTGGGGACTTCTGACAATGGGAACCTTCTGGTTGGAGCTAAGGTTGCGCTGGACGGCGGATCAATCCTTCTTGATTCCAGCTCCGGCATGAATCTTGATAAGACAGCAACTTTTACGGCCGCATCAGTCAGCATGGCGGCCGGTTCCATCGCGTGTGTCGGGCGTTCAGGGGATTCCATTGCGCTGGATTCTTCAGATGAGCACAGCCTGATCATCGAAGGAAAACTGCTGGATTCCCTGGAGAAGTCCTCAGCGGTGGCCCTGACGAGTTACTCCACACTTTCTCTTTATGGTTCGGACTCCATCGGATCGGAATCACTCCGATCGCTCAAACTCAATGCCTCCGTAATCCGCGGTTTTCTGCCCGAGGACGGGATCTTCGGATTTAAGTCTCAGACAATCCTTCTTGGTAATAGTGCCGGAGAGTCCGCCCCTGGTATCGCCTCGGAAATATCCTCCGAGAATCTCGAGGTAACGATGGGATTCAAAGCGCTGGAATTTGAATCATCCCGGATGATTCTTGGCAAAAACTCGGTTCGGTTGGATAACTTCACGCAGGTCAACATCTCGGCCTCCCAAGAGGCTGTGCTCTCTTCCGATGGAGGTCTGTATGCAGGAACTTCCATCAACCTTTATCACCCCTCGGAGGGAGAAAATGCGGAGATCGTTGCATTTCTTTCAGGTATCTCGACGGCTGATTTGGTCGTCAAAGATCGTGAAGGGGTGACATTGTCGGGAGAAGCCTTGTTGGATCTACCTGCGGAAAGCAGCATTCTCATTCCCCAGATTACCCACCTCGCAATCTCTACCCCGAAAATTTATGGAGTTTCAGGTGTCTCATCGTCAATCAATGCCTCGGGTGCTCTTGTCTTTAATGGTACGGACTTGCGGCCGGTTTCTGGGGATGGAGATGCAGGACTTGGCGTGAATATCAGCCTGAAGGCATCTTCTGTCGAAGTGCTAGGCGTCAAGTTTGATTTGCCTGCAGGAAGTATCTCAGTGACAGCCGCCAATGGGGATGTCGTTCTCGGGAACAAGGCCGACATCTCGGTGCGCGGTGGTGACTTTAAATTACAGGATACACGTGTGACCACGGATGCCGGGATGGTTCAACTCACTTCCTTGACGGGAAATGTGGTCATGGGTAATGGCTCTTCCTTGGATTTGCGTGCTTTTGGAGGTCGGACTCCCGGCAGACTTTCAATTAGTGCACCGGGGCTTGGGAATGAAGAGGAGGGAGTCCTTCCTGGGCATCTTGAGATCGCTCAGGGAGTCAAGTTTCTGAGTGAGGGAAGCGGTGGTGCTACGCTGGATTTGGATCTTGGATCTCTTCCGTCATTTGCCGGCATCCGCTTCGGCATGACTTCAGAGGGAACCCCGGCCAGCATGTCCGATGCTGGTTTCACTGGAAGTATATCTGTCAGGGTGCGTGGTGGGGATGTGGTGCTTGATGACCTCGTTCAGGCGCGCAAGTTCAGTCTCTCCGCAGATCGCGGTTCGATCACTGTGGCACCTTATGCCGGAGTGAATGCCTCGGGCCCAACTGGAGGAACGATCAGCATGGTGGCTTCGGGAAGTCTTATGCTGGAACAGGGAGCGTCACTTAATGTCCATGGTGAAACATATGATAAGGCCGGCAAGGGCGGATCAGTCTTCCTGAGTGCAGGAGCTGCTGTTAATGGGCAGGTGGACCAATCCGCGATGCTGGGGCTCGTTCTCGGATCGGTGATAGATCTGGGAGTCGATCAGGAGTCCAATGGTATCGATCAGTTCGGAGGAACGCTGCATCTCCGTGCTCCTGTATTTGAGTCACCCGAGGGACCCGATATTCGGATCTCGATGCTGGATGCCGATATCTCCGGAGCATCAGTCATTGCCGTGGAAGGATTCCGCCTCTATGAATTAAAGGGGAGTGTTGCCGATCTGAACAGCACCAAGCCGGTCAGGGTGGATGGAGATACCTATGACGGTAACCAGTCGGTGCTTGAGTTGGCGAAACTGGATTCAATCAGGTTTGGAAGTGTGACGGATGCCATTCTGGAGCGTCTCGTTCCCGAGGACACACCGAATGCAGGGTTAAGAAATCCCCCTGCTGGTTTTTCTGCCCCGATGAATCTCACGGCGGGTATAGAGATCATCAACCGCGAGGGCTCGATCAAGCTCTCTTCTGATTGGGATTTTGCCGCTATCGATGCTGACAAAAAACATGAATACCGCTACGGCAATCGTGAAGCACCAGGATTCCTCACGCTTCGTGCCGCGGGTGATCTGATCTTGGAGGCCACGCTTTCCGATGGGTTTGCTGGAGCGAATAACATGGCGATCCTGCTTGATCGCAATCCCGATCTCCCGGTGAATTTTCAGTCTTGGAGTTATGATTTGACTGCAGGAGCCGACCTCTTCTCAGCTTCATCACGTGCGAAGATTGGAGGCATGGGCGACCTTCTGCTCGGAAAACTGACTGCAAATTCCAATCTTCTTCCCGTGGGGAATTCGGCCAACGGTCTTGGATCATTCGGAGCTGACAACGTGACCACATCTGCCTTGGTGGGTAATTTTCAGGTCATCAGGACTGGTAGTGGCGACATTATGGTCAGTGCCGCCCGAGACATACGCTTTCTGAACCAATTCGCATCTATCTACACCGCGGGAACAAAACTGGATGATCAGGATCTGGAAGGTCGCTTTGATTTACCCAATGTAAAGGTTCTCCCTCCCGGAACATTGCCCGAGCTTGCCCTCGGTCAATCACAGGAAGCCATGCTATATGGCGCCCAATTCTCCGCGGCAGGTGGGAATGTCTCGATTCTGGCACGCGGGAACATTGTGCAGCTCCAAAAACGCGTTTTTTATACCGATGTGCTTGGCAATAAGGTCTCCCCTCAAGTGCCCTACGAGTACGATGATCAGTTGACAGCCGATAGTTCATGGCAACTTCCTACAAGTTGGCTCATGCGTCGTGGAGGAGTAAGCAACGGCAACTGGAACAGTCGTGAAGGATTATTTTACAAGCCCGACGGTTCACTTGCCGAGGTTACTGGGAGCGAAATCATGAGTACATCATGGTGGGTGAATTTCGCCAACTACCTCGGGGGAATTGCAACGCTTGGTGGCGGCAATGTTTCCATCGAGGCGGGAGGGACAGTTGCTAATATCTCCATTTCCCTTCCGACCCAGATGCGCGCCACATCCCGCAAAGTGGTAGATCTTGCAGGAATACCAACACTTCACGAGGCATCCGTCTCGGAAAGTGCCGTTTATGAGACCGGAGGTGGTGATCTGACTCTACGAACCGGGAAGGATCTTGATGCGGGAAGCATTTATCTGGAACGAGGAGATGCATCGATCCGTGTGATCGGGGATATCGTGAGCAATGAAACCCGTAATGTCTGGTCGGAGACTCTCTACTACCTGAGCAACCCGACCGCCAGTCGTGCGGACTATGCGAGTTCTCCCTCGCGGTATTGGGCTCCAACCGCATTCTTTCAGGGGAAGGGATCGATCGATCTCCAAGTTGGAGGCAAGATCGACGCCCTGGGAATGCCGGGAAGTGTCTTTGCTCTGCCTCAGGGATACTCGAACGACCTAGAATACAGGAACTATTTCACGACGTTTGATGCTGCTATCAATGGTGATGCCAAGCCCTCCTTTGGCGTCACTGCTCTCGGCGGTGACATAACCCTTCGCACCAAGATAGATGGGCTACCGACGTATCAGGCCATGGCGCGCGCAACGTCACTTGGTAAGAAAGAATCCACCCCTTATGCCGGAGCCTATCAACCCTGGATCCGAGTTGTGGAGTCCTCACCCGGTTCTCCAGAGCTTGGTGGACTGATGGGGCTCACTTCTCCCAAATTGGAAATTAGCGCATCAGCCGGCAATGTGAACTTTGAGGGTGACCTGACTCTTTATCCGGCTAGCTATGGGAATTTGACGGTGTCAGCCGAAGGGAATGTCTCTGGATTGAGTCGTCAAGGCGATCCCAATGGATTGACTGCGACTGATTGGACATTCTCTACGATCAATCTTTCCGATGCCGACGCTTCAAAACTGCCCACACAATTTTCGCCCGTGGGACAGGCCGCGATTGGTGGTGCCTACACTACGACCACGACAGAATACCTCCGATACTCTCTTCTAAGCCTGAGTGAGAGCGGAAGTTATTCCGGTGGGAACGCCTCCTTGAATGTCCAATCTGCAAGGCATGCAGGAGGACTTCATGGGGGCGATCAGAATCCGCTCGTGATTTCATCAGGAAAAGAAATCTCTGGAATACAGCTTTTCAGCCCCAAGATCACACGAGTCACGAGTCAGGGTGATATCAGGGACGTTTCATTCTACCTCCAAAACTATAACAGTGATGATATCAGTGTAATAAGGGCATCAGGTAACATTATCCCGTACGATGTCACCACGGAATCACAGAAAGCAGCGAGGGCAACGATCAAGGATGAAAAACCAAAGGCTAGAATCGTGCAGAGTGGGGATATCCAGATCGCCGGCCCCGGGACACTATTGGTTTTGGCTGGTGGGAATATCGATCTGGGGAATGCACCGAATCGTGCGTGGAAGGAGGATGCCTTAGATTCAACAATCTGGAACGGCGTCAGCAGCATCGGGAATGCACGTAATCCGTCTCTTCCGTTCCAAGGCGCTGATATTGTGATGAGTGCCGGTTCCAGTCTCAGCATGGAAATGGCTTCAGGAGGCAGTGAGGACTTTGCCGCGTTTGCATCAAGATTGCTCAATGGTCCCAAAAGCCAACAGTACATGGGTGAGATTGCAGAATCATTCAGGTTTTCGGGGTCAAGGATAAGGGACTTTTTCACCTACTCGACCGACAAGGTTGAAGAAATCAAATTGGCCAAGGACGATATTCTTGATGATACCGGCGTTCTATCTGAAGAAGAGAGGCTTTTGCTCAACATGAACCTCATGTTTCTGGCGATCAAGAATGCGGCCAAGGACTACTACGACGAATCCTCCCCCAACTACAAAACCTACCGCGAGGGTAAGGAAGCCATCACGAAGTTCTTCGCTCAAAAGGGATTGGGTGATGTCCTCACAAGGACACGCGACATTCGCACCAAGAACGGGGGCAACATAAGCATCTTGGCACCGGGGGGAGGGCTTACTCTCGATAGTGTGGATCCCTATTCTAAGGATCCCCCCTTTGGCATCATCACCCAGTACGGTGGAGGGGTGAATATTCTCGCCAAGGAGAGCGTCGGGATAGGAATAGGCCGTATCTTCACCTTGCGTGGCGGTGACATCACCATATGGTCAGATGTATCCATCGCCGCTGGTGCCTCGGCTAAAACCGTCGCCTCCGCGCCTCCAACCCGCGCTCTTGTTGATCCGCAAAGCGCAAGTGTGCTGAGCGACCTAGCGAGTCTTTCCACGGGCGGTGGTATCGGGACTCTTCAAGCCGTCAAGGGGGTGCCGATTGCAGACGTGACCCTTGTTGCGCCCATTGTTGATGCAGGTGATGCCGGAATCCGCTCCAGTGGAAATCTACTTGTTGCGGCGGAAAAAATACTTAACGCCGATAATATCGTGGTTGCCGGATTCAGCGTTGGCGTCCCGGCTCCGGCTGCGCCTGCAGCATCTGCGCCTCCGCCCGCTGCGCCTCCAGCCACGGCACCTCCTGCTGCGGCAAGCACCGCAGCCGCAGCTAATAACAGCGCTGCAGAGACTGCCTCGAAGAATAATGCGGTTTCCCAAGGGGATGACACGCCCTCGATCTACTCCATTGATATTCTAGGCTATGGCGGTGGCGGCCAATACCACGATAGCTCCGGTGCAGGCATCGCTGTGACGTGTTGACTCTTCAATGGAAGAGCAGTGCGTAACGCCAAGTTGGAGAAATCTATGTGCCGTTTAAGGATCCTGCTCCGATTCCACTTCTCGGCGTCAAACAGCGGATGCAGATTAGGTTTCCTCAAATGAAGATCCCACCAATTTCCTAACGCCAAGCTTCTAGCTCCTGACTACCAACTCAACTCCCGATCCTTCTCAGTGTCACCGATCCGATCGGAATGCCGAGTTGACGTGCCGCCTCCCGTAGGAATCCCTCGGAGGGATCGGTGAGCATGATGTCGGGTCCTGCCGAAGGAACGGCTGATTCGGTTCCATGCCGCATCGCGGCGACGGTGAGGGCGCAGTTCTCGGCAGAATCGACCAAAGTGACGCCCTCCCCACAGATCCGTTGGATTGCCGGTTTGAGCAGGGGATAGTGCGTGCAACCTAGGACCAGTGTGTCGACCCCCTCGCGTAGCATCGGGTCGAGGTAGCGGTGGAGCACGGCGTCGGTCACGGGATCTTCCAGCAGGCCTTCCTCGATCAGGGGAACGAGCAGGGGACACGATTCCGCGATCACCTGAAGGTCGGGTGCGAGCCGGCGGATTGCCTTGCCATAGGCATCGCTGCCGATGGTGGCACGTGTTCCAATGACGCCGATCCTACCGGATCGAGTGGCCTTCACAGCGGCAGCGGCTCCGGGTTCCAGCACGCCGATCATCGGCACGGGGCATGACTGGGCCAGTTCCGGTACGGCCAAGGCGGAAGCGGTGTTGCAGGCTACCACGATCATCGAGGCGCCATCGCCGAGCAGCAGATCGGAAATCTCGTGGGCATAGCGTGTCACCGTCTCGGCGCTCTTGCCGCCATAGGGGACGCGGGCCGTATCCCCCACGTACAGGATTCTTTCACCCGGCAGAGCTCTGCGGAGAGCGGCAACCACGGTGAGGCCGCCGATGCCGGAGTCAAAGACCCCGATGGGGGCGGTGCTGGTCGTCGTGAGAGTCATGGGAGGAGGTGAGTGGTGAACAATAGCTGTCCCGTGATTCGACTGGAAGTCCTGCGGATCAGTTCAATTCTCTTCCGGCAGATCATGGTCGTGGCCCTCGTGCCCAGTCCAACGACGGAGCGATTCCTCGTGAAGATGCCTGCCCCGAAAAAAGCGGATCACGACGCCGTAATGGGGTGAGAAGAGGTAAGCAGCAGCCAGAAAGAGCGCCAGTACCAGCACGATGCAGGGACCTGAGGGGATGTTCGCCAGAAACGAGAGGAGGAGGCCCGCCACGGACCCCACCAGTCCCAGAACAGCACTACCCCAGAGCATCCTGCTGAAGGAATCCGTCATCAGATAAGCCGTGGAGGCAGGAAGAATAAGAAGTCCCAGCGAGAGCAGGACCCCAACCGCCTGCAGCGAGGCGACGAGAGCTAGGACAATCAGCGCGAGCAGTCCTGCCTCGATCCATCCGGTGCGGATGCCTGTGGCCCGCGCAACCGAGGCGTCGAAGAGGGTCAGGAGCACGGGTCGTTGGAAGGGGACAAGGATCCCGAAGGTCAACAGCGCAGCCCCATAGGAGATCAGGAGGTCACCGTCACCTACGCCGAGGATGTTGCCGAAGAGGAAGTGTACGAGGTCCACCTTCACCCGGGCGTAGCGCAGGAGCAGGATGCCGAGGGCGAAGGCGATGATGTAAAGAGCCGCAACGGCGGTTTCATCCTTGAGGCGGGAATTGCGGGCGATAAGTTGTCCTCCCAGCGCAACAAGCAGGGCGGCGAGCAGTCCTCCAAAAAGGAGTCCCCCGGGGGAGAGTCCCACCAAGATCGCCGCCACGGCGAGTCCCGGCAGGAGGGAATGGG
>RFPR01000007.1 GCA_009928265.1 Pseudomonadota bacterium
CCTCGTAAGCACCCACACGATCAACCTCCAGGAACAACTCCTCTACAAGGACATCCCGCTCGCTGCGGGACTCATGGGCGAGGAGATCGAGGCTGTGCTGCTCAAGGGGCGCCAGAACTACGTCTGTCCCACACGGCTCGCGCGCGCCTGCAGGAGCGGGTCCGACCTCTTCACAGCCGAGGAACGTCCGGAGCTGGAACGCATCCGCGAATGGGCATCCACGACCGCCGACGGCACGCTGAGCGACCTTCCCTTCGAGCCGTCGCGCGAACTCTGGATGCAGGTCTGCAGCGAGCAGCACCTCTGCACACCAAAAACCTGCGGACGCGACTCGGGCTGCTTCTACCAGTCTGCACGCCGTCGCGCTCAGTCCGCCGATCTCCTCGTCCTCAACCACACTCTCTTCTTCACCCTTCTCGGCGACCCCGACGAGGAAGGGAACGGCTACCTCTTCCCCGATGATTTCGTGATCTTCGACGAGGCCCATACCGTCGAACAGGTCGCCTCACGCCACCTCGGCTTTACCCTCTCCCAGTACGGCCTGCGGCAAACCTTGCAGCGTCTCTACAATCCACGCACCCGCAAGGGACTACTCCAGCAGGCACGGCAACCCGCGACCATCGCCTCGGCCGCAGATCTCCTTCCCGAGGTCGACCGATTCTTCGACCGGCTCGCCGGGGCCTGCAAGTTCCGGCAAGGGCGCGAATTCCGGGTCCGCGGGGAGGCGGCCGCCGACCTTGCTGAGGCTGTGAAGGAAAGTCCCCTTGCCAACGGACTGTCACGCCTTGCGGAGTCGCTGGGGGAGACCATCGCGGCTGTCGAGGAGGAGGGATTGCAGGGTGAAATCCGCGACGCCGCGTCGCGCCTTCGCGATGCCCGCATGGGACTGGCTGGCTTCCTCTCCCAAAACGAACCGGAGCATGTCTATTGGGTTGAGCGCTCAGGCAAGGCCTCCACGTGGACCAGCCTTCACGCCGCGCCCGTCGCAGTGGCACCACTGCTCGGCCGCCTGCTCTTCCGCGAGGGGGGCACGGCCGTGATGACCAGCGCCACCCTCTCGGTCGGATCCGAGGAACTCGGCTACTTCCGCGGACGCGTCGGCGCCGAAGAGGTGACGTCGCTCCAACTCGGCTCCCCCTTTGACTACTCACGGCAGATGACCGTAAAACTCGTGCGCAAAATGCCCGAGCCGAAGGATCCTTCCTACGAGGAGGCACTTGCCAAGTGGATTGCCCACTTCACAGAGGAGAGCAGTGCCCGGGCCTTTGTCCTCTTCACCAGCCACCGGACCATGCAGGCAGTCGCCACGAGGATGCAGGGACACTTTGACGAAAAAGGCTGGAACCTCATTGTACAGGGATGCGGTCTCTCCAGATCACGGATGCTCGAGGCCTTTCGTGAAGAGGGTGAGAGTGTTCTCTTCGGTACCGACAGCTTCTGGACCGGAGTCGATCTCCCCGGCGAGGCGCTCTCGAGCGTCATCATCACGCGCCTCCCCTTTGTCACGCCCGACCATCCCCTCACCGAGGCCAAGCTCGAGCAGATCGAGGCTGAGGGAGGCGACCCCTTCCAGTCCTACTCCCTCCCCGAGGCGATCCTGAAACTCCGGCAGGGAGTAGGGCGCCTCATCCGGAGCTCCCGTGACCGAGGCTCCATCGTCATCCTCGACAGCCGCATTCTGAGCCGTCCCTACGGAAAATCATTTCTGAAAGCCTTGCCGGAATGTCCGGTGGAGGTGCTCTGATCGGGATCTAAAGATCCCGAAGGTGTGTAGACTGAAGTCTGTTAAAAAGAATCCGAGTCCTTGTGCGGCTCTTAGGACTATCTCACAGTGCTTGCAAGCCAGTTGACCTCCCGATGAAAGCCCTGCACCGCTTCTTCTCCCTCTACCTACGCAGTTGGTGGCTGGCTCCTGTGATTCCGCTGGTTGCGATGGGAATAGGAGGTGTCTGCGTCTGCTTTGCCCCGAGACGCCTTTCCTTTTTCATCAACGCTTTCTCCATCATTTTCCTACTGGGCCTGCTGGGACTCCTTGTGACCACCGTGTGGAGACTTTTCAAAAAGCGCTGGCTCCCGGCGCTCTTCCATTTCCTGATGATCCCGGCCTGCCTTCTGCTTATGATTGCAGGATCATTTATTCTAATGTTCGCAGACAAGGATGATTTCGCGGACAATCTCACTATCCCGACCGACATCGAGGTAGCAACGCCCCTCTCCGAGCGCCCACACGAGCCGGGAATCGCGATTGATCTCTTCCAAAAAATCCTCCTCGACTCCCTGTCTCGACAGGCGGGCGAAGACCCGACCATCACGGCACGGCTCCCCTCGCTCGTCGATCTGGCCACCAATCATCCGGATGTTCTGAACCGTTATCTCACCTCCAGTCCCTGCTGGCGGGTCTTCGAGGAGCATGGCAAGCGCTTCGCCACCAGACGTTGGGCCATCGGTCCGGACTGGGGATGGGATCTGCATGGCTACTACTCGCAGCATGACATCGATAGGTTCGGGCAATCGGGGATCCCCTCCTTTCAGACGCGCCTGACCCTAGGCCTCGACAAGCAACCATGGTGGAGAGGCGATAAAAACACCACCCGCCTCCGGGAAGGAGAAAGTGCTCCTGCCATCCTTTCCACGGGGAACGGAATCGATAATAGCCACTCCGTCATCTCGACCGCACCCTTGGCCATCGAGGTGTTTGAAGAGTCGACGGGCAGGGAACGCCGTCTCACCAAGGCCTCCCTTGCTTTTATCGAGAAGGAACTCGCCGCACTGGCTGCCGATCCCACCGAGAGTATCATGCGATCCATTTTACCCCCCGGAGCCATCTCGCGCGGCTCCCCGTCACTTGACCTCCTCAACGGCATGCAACCGGGCATCTACGAATCACGTATCCGCGTGAATCCCGGCGAACCCGGAAAGATCTACCTCAAGGCCTTCGAGGTGACCAAGGGGACGCCTCTTTCGGAGACCAGTCTCAAGGAGCGAAGCAACGAGTGGGTCGGATGGTCGGCGGATCCCGGAGAACTCTTCCTCTCCAACACCGACTTCACGATCTACGAGGGGGATTGGGGAAAGCCTTACGCCGCACGATTTGAAGTCTGGTTCCAGCCCGACTCAGGTGCCCCGGAGCGAAAGCTCCTTGAAAAAGTTTACAAAATCGAGGGCTGGCAAAGGTAGCAGGCGACGGAAACCTGTGGGCGGGATCAACCACCAGCGTCTCTCTCCATATCAGCCCTAGCCTAACAGCCTACCTCGGTCACGGCGTCTTGTAGTGCAGGCTCACCAGACGAAGTGCTTTTTCCTTCTCCTCCACAGCGTAATAGTCCAGTTGCAAGTTGACGGAAGGCTGACTCCACTCGTAGACGATGAGGGTGTAGCTCATGCCCTCGGGGACCTTTTCTCCAGAAGGGCGCTCCTTGATCTGATTCACCAGCAGGGTGCCCGTGCCATAACGATCGTTGATGCGGCGCCGGGTGCGATCGAAGAAATCAAGGGTCTTCTCAGCATCCCACGCGGAGTCACCATATTGCATTTCGATCTCCACCAGCGATCCCTCCCGGAAGGTGAAGAGCGATTTCTTTAACAATGGATCACCCACCGCCAACCCCTGCGCCTCGAGGACATCCTTGCCGGGGGATTTTGTGGAGAAACCCGTTTCCTGGGCCTTTACCGCACGAATCATGTCGCGGACTTTTTCCGGAGAGTCTCCCCAAGCCATCCCGTAGGGAACACGGATCCCCTGCACGGCCGGTTGCTGAGCATTTGCCACAGCGCAACTGAGAAGCAGAAGAAGCATAGGCGACCATCGGCAGACACCTGCCATCAGCCATGATTGCATCTGCTTTTTCCTCATCAGGGAGCGGATTCTCCGGCATTCGCCGCCGGATGGAAAGCATCAGTGGTGCCCGCGGGAGCCTTGGTAGAGACCTCGAGTTTTCCGGCATCCATCGGGACAATCTGCTCAAGACCGCTGACCAGGTAATTTTCCCTGAATTTCCCTCTTTCCACTGAGATGATTGCTGCTCCCGCCCTTGCCCCATGCGAGCAAAACACTTTGGTCGGGGCAGGCCCCTCGATCAGCGGAATGGTCACCAAGGGCAGGCCATCTGCCTCCATGTCAACCGAGTCGCTCCTATTCACGGCACGCAAGGAGATCAGAGGCCTTGAATCCAACAGCTCGTCCTCGGCTGCCCTTAGGACGATCCGGTCAACAGGAAAAGGGTGGGCCGGATCCTCTTCCGGAACTAGAGGAAAGGTGATGGGGTCATAGGAAGGGAGTGCCAAAAGGCGGATCGGTCCGCAAACCAGGCCACGCGCGCGGTAGCTCCCGGCGGGGACGTCATTTCCCAAGTCATCCTTCCCGTCCCAGGTCATGATCAGGCCGTTCAGTCCCGAAGGAATCGTCTCGACCGTGGCATCGCGGTACAGGAGCCGGACCAAATTGCCCTGTTCAGAAAAGACCCCCATCGTGAGTGGCCCTTCCATGGCCGGGATCGCGACGGCAAAGCGCTGTGGCGACGCCGCAAGGAGCGATCCTGACCACGTCGCCAAGAATCCGAGCAGGAGCATCCTGAGATGCATTCCCCGAAGAACTAGTTGCCATCTCGTATCGTGTCTCTCCATGCTTCGGGGATCCTTGCCTATGAGCCGGCAGCCTCCCAAGACTTTTCAAAGACTCCTTGCCGTCCTGGCGGTCGTCGCCGCCATTCCCGGGTGTTCAAAGAGGCCTTCGGCCGCTTCTACCCCGCTACAGGCTGACGCCGCATTGCGCACTGCTGCGAAAGCACTCGAAGAGAAAAAGCCCGACAAGGCGCTGCGGGCACTCGCCCCGGCACTCGAGGTCCGTTCCCAGGATCCTGAAGTGCTCAACATGAAGGGCGCCATCCTGACGAAGCTTAAGGATTATGCCGGAGCCCAGGCCTGCTATGAGAAAGCCTTGCAGCAATCCCCGGGGTTTTTCCCAGCCCGTTACAACATCGGTGCTCTGATGGCGCTGCGTGGAGAATGGGAGCCGGCAACCGCCCACTTCAGGAACATGCTGATCGATCAGCCCAATAACGAGCTGGTCCAATACAAGCTTCTGCTCCTGCTCCTTGCACACGACTCCGATCCCTTCCTGCAGAAAAAACTCTTCTCCTCGGAGACACCATCGAATACCCCAGGGTGGTATTACGCATCTGCCGCCCGATCCTACAAGCGGGGTAACCGAAGCGAGGCAGCCAAATTCACTGAGGTCGCCAAGAGCATCTACGGCGACCAGACCGCGATCTTTGAAGAGGAGCTCGAGGAAAGCGGGCTCGGTACCGCAAAAAAATAAATCCGCTCATGTCACCCTCCATTCTCGTCACCGGCGGCGCCGGGCTCATCGGCAGCGCCATCATCAACGCCCTTAACCTGCGTGGTCAGGAGGACATCCTCGTCACCGACGTTCTCGGCAAAGACGCGAAATGGAAGAATCTCTCCCCACTTCGATTTGCAGATTACCAGCAGGCCGATGCGTTTCTGGATCGCCTCGAGTGTGAGCCTGAGAGCCTCGACTCGATCCGCACCGTCTTCCACCTCGGTGCATGCTCCGCCACCACCGAGACGGATGCCGGCTATCTGATGGAGAATAACTTCGGCTACACCAAGCGTCTCGCGCAGTGGGCGCTGCAGCGAGGAATCCGCTTCGTCTATGCAAGCTCGGCAGCCACCTATGGAGACGGGACGCTCGGCATGGATGACGGGACGGTCCATATCGAAACACTTAGGCCGCTCAACGCCTACGGCTACTCGAAGCACCTCTTCGACCTCCATGCAAAGCGCTACGGCTGGCTCGACCGCATCGCCGGTATCAAATACTTCAACGTCTTTGGCCCCAATGAGGGTCATAAGGGCGAGATGCGCAGCCTTGTCTCGAAGGCCTACGAGCAGATCCTCGAGACCGGAAAGGTCCGCCTCTTCAAGAGCCACCGACCCGACTACAAGAACGGCGAGCAGGTCCGCGACTTCGTTTACGTGAAGGATGCGGTTGCGATGACGTTGCACATCGCCGATACACCGACAGCCAACGGCCTCTTCAACATCGGCACTGGCGCTCCGCGCACCTGGGTCGATCTGGCGACGGCGCTATTCGCCGCGCTGGGCCGCAAGCCCGATATCGAGTTCATCGACATGCCCGATCACATCCGCAATCAGTACCAGTACCACACCTGCGCCGACATCAGCCGCCTTCGCGCTAGCGGCTGGCAAACGGCACCCACCACTCTGGAAGATTCAGTCAGTGACTATGTGAGGAATTATCTAGTCCCCGGCAAACATCTCGGGGATGAAACTGCCTAATCCCTGAAGTTCTTAAAACTTAAAGAGACACCAAAGTCCTTCGCGCGGAGGAAGGCGATGACTTCCTGAAGCTCATCTCGCTTGGTTCCCGTCACGCGGACCTGTCGATCCTGCAGCGAAGCCTGCACCTTGAACTTTTCCGCCTTAATGGCCGAGGTGATCTCCTTCGCCTTGGTTCCCTCGAGTCCTTGGGTGATGACGAATTCCTGGCGGGTATTACCGATGGAGGAGACCGAGGGGTCCTTCTGCTCGACGTTGCGAAGGTCAACTCCACGCTTGGCGAGTTTGTTGACCATGATCTCGCGGACACCCTTAAGCTTGTTGGCATCCTCCGCGGAGAGGGTGATGAGTTCCGGCTTGGTCAGCTCGATCTTTGCGCTGCTTCCCTTGAAGTCGAACCGGGTTGCCAGCTCCTTCACGGCCTGATTGACCGCATTCTCGATCTCCATCCGCTCAATTTCGGAAACAATGTCAAAGGAAGGCATGGATAAGAGTCTAACGAAGGTAGAAACGCGGGAAAGTGGGAAAGTTTGTGGGGATATTCCCCCTGTCTGATTCCGCCACTTCCTCACCTTTTACTTTCCGACTTTTCACCCCCTGGCCCCCTTTTGCGGATTGCATTCCGGGCCATCCGGGAGGATGTTTACGGGCTAGCCCGGAAACGGGATTTCACTACCGCATGAGCACCGCCACAGAGACAACTTCGCGACCGGTCACGGAAAACACCCGTGTCCGCGGCGTCACGCGTTTGGTCTCACCTAATGAGGTCAAAAAAAAGATTCCCGCCTCTCCCGAGGTGCTTGCCAAGGTTGCGGAGCACCGAGAAACCTGCCGCCGTATCCTGCGCGGAGAGGATCCCCGACTGCTCGTGATCGTGGGTCCCTGCTCGATCCACGATCCCGTTTCGGCGATGGATTACGCTCGGAAGCTTACAACTCTCTCGGAGGAAGTCTCCGACCGCCTTTTTCTGGTGATGAGGGTCTATTTCGAGAAGCCCCGCACAACCGTTGGCTGGAAGGGTCTGATTAATGACCCTCATCTCAACGACTCTGGTGACATCGCCCATGGCATCATGGTCGCACGCCAGCTTCTGCTTGATGTCGCCGCACTGGGCCTTCCCGCTGCCACCGAGGTGCTTGACCCGATCATGCCCCAGTACATCGCCGATCTGATCAGCTGGGCAGCCATCGGCGCGCGGACCACGGAGTCGCAGACCCATCGTGAGATGGCCAGCGGCCTCTCGATGCCCATCGGCTTCAAGAACGGCACCGACGGCAGCATCCAGACGGCGATCGATGCCATGCGCTCCTCCCGCAGCGCGCATGGCTTTCTCGGAATCGATCAGGACGGAATGACCAGCATCATCAAGACGGCAGGCAATCCCGATGGGCATCTGGTCCTGCGCGGAGGCCGCGACGGCACCAATTACCACCCCCACCAGACGGCCGACGCCGCAGCGAAGCTCAAGGCCGCCGGAGTCCCGACGGCCATCATGATCGACTGCAGCCATGCCAACAGCGGTAAGGATCCCGCCCGTCAGCCCGAAGTCTGGAAGAGCATACTCGATCAGCGTGCCGACGGCCGCACCGATATCGTCGGAGCCATGCTGGAGAGTCATCTTGAATTCGGCGCCCAGAATCTAGGCGACGATCCGTCAAAGCTCCGCTACGGCGTCTCGATCACCGATGCGTGCCTCGACTGGGAGGCGACGGCCGCACTGCTCCGTGTTTCCTGATTCCCTCTTTTCCAGTGCTCAATCCGGCGATGAAGGTCCGGGAAATCAGTTTAGCAGCCCTCGATTTTGAATCGGCCGGCGAGCGCCCCAACGAAGCAGGGGTTCCGATCCAGATAGGCATCGCAGCCATGGAACGGCTTGAGCCGATTTCGGAAACGTTTTTTCGGAGCTATCTGAATCCGGGCCGTCCCGTCACCTGGACCGCGCGGCAGATCCACGGAATCGGCGACGAAGATCTCGAGGGGGCACCCTCGCTCCTTTCACTCTGGCCCGAAATCAAGGGGCGCCTTGCGGGTCGATGGATCGCGGCACACGGCGCGGGGACGGAGAAGCGCTTCCTGCGCGCTTTTCCCGCACACGGATTCGGTCCATGGATCGACACCCTCACGCTGAGCCGCAAGATCGTTCCGGGACGCCCCTCTTACGCGCTCGCCGATCTCTGTGGGGAACTTGGGGTGGCAGAGGAGGCATCGGCCCTGCTGCCCGGATTCCGATGGCATGAGGCCCTGAGCGATGCGCTGGCATCGCTCCTTCTACTGCGTCGGTTGGTTCATCTCGCCGACATCGCCGACCACCCCGCCGAGATCCTCGTTTCATGAGGAGGCGTGATCGCCTATAAAGACCCGATGACGCGCCGGACACTTTTCCTGAGCTCAGCCTTGGTGCTTCTGGCCGTGCTCCTCATCGGCGCCTCCTTCTTGATCGACAAGCCGGTGGAACAAGGTGTGCGCGCGGCCAATGGAGGCCATTGGTGCCATTCCGCGTTGGCAACTACCGCCAGCCGCTACGGTGACTGGCCCGAGCTGATGATGCTCGGCGGGGCCGGATATCTCCTGGCGCGCCGAGCGCGGAATGTCAGATGGCAGCGCCTTCTCCTCTCGGCGATGATCGCCTCGACGCTGGCCGGCATGGCGGTCAATGCCTCACGGCTCACGACCGGACGGACGAGGCCCCGTGCAGAGGCCGCGCAGGGATGGTATGGCCCACATCATGACGGTCGGTGGCTGATCGGGAAGGCCGATTTCAATAGCTTCCCCTCGGGCCATACGGCCACGGCGGTGGGCTTCGCGGGGGTCCTCCTCTTCGGTGCTCCCGCTTGGGGAAGCATCGCCGTAGCGATCGCAGGACTGATCGCCTACTCCCGTCTCCTGCTGGGGGCTCACCATCCCTCCGATGTGGTCGCCGCGACGATTGTTGCTCTTGCCGTCGCCTGGGCGGTCTGGGAATTTCTCGGCAAACGCGGCCTGATCGATCTCGGGCCTAAGCGAGCTCCCTAACCCCTAGTTTCCATTTTCCAGTTAACAAGTTCAGGCTGGAAAGCGAATGAGCGAGAGAACGGGGAGGTTCCCAAGCGATTCACGTCCGCCCAAGCCCTCCAGCTCAATCAGAAAAAGGGCCGCCTGAAGGTCCGCGCCGAGCTCTGCGAGCAGAGTGACCGCCGCACGGGCGGTTCCTCCAGTGGCAAGCAGGTCATCGACCAAAAGGACCTTTTCACCGCGAGCGATGCTATCGGCGTGGATTTCCAGCTCGGCGCTCCCGTATTCCAGATCATACGCATGGGTGATCGTGCGGGAGGGAAGTTTCCCTTTCTTGCGGATCGGAACGAAGCCCACCCCGAGCCGGTAGGCAAGCGCCGCACCGAAGATGAAACCGCGCGCATCGAGTCCGGCAATTTTCGAAACGTCGATTCCCTCGCAGGCCCGCCCCAAGAGATCGATGGAGGATCTGAAGAGCACTGCGTCCTCCAAGAGGGGCGAAATATCGCGGAAGAGGATCCCCTTCTTTGGAAAATCAGGCACGGAACGGACCGCCCCTTTCAACCGTTCCGTCTCATCCATGGACTGCCTTGTCACCGAAGCTTACCCCGATCGCTCGCGCCGTCTCGACTAGCTGATCGGAGGGCGGAACCCTCTTGAGGTGATGAACCGCCTCGGCGATGGGAACGTCCAGCACCTGATAGTTTTGATAGCTGACCATGGTGCCGAATTTCCCTTCCTCTGCGAGCTGCACTGCCTTCACCCCGAAGCGGATCCCGAGGATGCGGTCTAGTGTGGTCGGATCCCCTCCACGCTGAAGGTGACCGAGCACGCAGACACGTGTATCCTTGCCCGTGCGGGATTCGATCTCCTGGCAAAGCATCTCGCCGATGCCGCCGAGTCGCCACTCTCCGCTTGCGGACTGTTTGCGGAACTGCTGGCCGTGTCGTGTCTTGGCCCCTTCCGCGACGACAATCATAGTGCTCTTGCAGCCAGCCGCATCCCTGCTCTGGATAGTCTCGGCGATGTGCTCCAGAGAAAAAGGGATCTCCGGGATGAGGATCATGTCAGCCGCTCCGGCAAGGCCGCCCCAGAGCGCGATCCAGCCAGCATGACGGCCCATGACCTGGACAATGATCACCCGCTTGTGACTGGCCGCCGTGGTATGGAGCCGGTCCAGCGCATCAGTCACACAGGCCACCGCGGAGTCGAACCCGAAGGTCATGGCTGTGGCCTCAAGATCGTTGTCGATGGTCTTGGGAACCCCGATCATCGGGAAGCCGGCGCGGTAAAGCTGGAGCGCCGTGCTTAGGGAGCCATCGCCGCCGATCGCGATGACGGCGGAGAGATCGAGATCGCGGCAGGTGCGGGAAGCCTTGGCGATCACCTCCTCCGAGATGGAAGCCTTTTCCCCCGCGGCGACCTTGGCGGTAAAGTGGCCTTTATTGGTGGTGCCGAGAATCGTTCCTCCGATCTGCATGATTCCCTGGGTATTCTCTCGGGTGAGGGGCAGGTAATCCCCGCCGTCGGGTAACATCCCCTCGAAACCATCACGGAACCCGATCACTTCCCATCCAAGTTCCTCCGAAGCACAGAAGATACCGCGCAGGACGGCGTTGAGACCGGGACAATCGCCGCCGCTTGTCAGGACACCGATCCGCTTTCGTGGAGACCCGCCCATCGTTCAGAGCGAGTTGGATGCCTTGGCCGGACGACCGCGGGAAGACCAGTTCTGGTAGAGGGCCCAGCCTCGGCGAACCAGCAACATTCCCTCTCCCTCGCGGTTATTAGAGCCCAGGAGGACGACGATGATGCGGCGCGGCGTCGTGAAGACGCTGTCCCCCTCGCGCCTCACCTCGGGGGTCTTTTGGGAGGTTAGGATGATGCATTCACCGGCCTGTGACGTGCGGCCCGTCTTGCCCCCGTCGATGCCCTCGGTACCAAGAAGCTTGTTGGTATTGGTAATCTTAAGAGACAGCGACGATCCGCTGCGCTGGACGTGGATCTCACGGGAGGGTTGGGAAACGTAGAAGGTCAGGCCAGGCTTGGAATAGCCGTATCGCAGGAGGCGAGCGAGGTCGGCGGCCGTCGAATAGGGACGGGCCTGACCATCGGGGACATCAAGGCCGTGGGGATTGAGGAACAGCGTACGGCGCATCCCGAGTTGGCGTGCCAGGGCGTTCATGTGGGCGACCGTGTTGCCGACGGGGTCGAGACCCGTCGGGTTTGCCAGGGAGCGACCGAGGTGGTCGGCGAGAGTCACTGCAGCGACGTTATCGGAGGTGAGCAGGCAGGCAAAAAGGAGGTCGCGGAGCGTCAGGGCATCCCCTGCCTGAAGGCCGAGCGGATTGATTCCTCCGGTGGTGCTGAGGGCGGTTTCGGGAACCACGGCAACCTGATCGAGGTTGCCCCCCTTGATCTCCGACCAATCGAGGGCGACCATGGCCAGCGCCAGCTTGGTCAGGCTAGCAATCTGGGCCTTCCGATTGGCAGCCCCATCTTCAAGGATACGACCCGTCTGATTGTCAGCGATGACATAGCTCTCCGCACGGAGAGGAGCCGCGGCAAAAACCGCCGTCAGGCCAAGAAGTAGGTACAGACGCTGCATGGAACCTTGGTAATAAGGCCGGAAGAGCCTTTTTGCAATCCGCCACTGAGAGGTCGGCAAGGGCTTTTGCTTGGAATTGCGGTGCCCTGCACACGCAGTAAGTAAACTACTGAACTTTCCGGGAATTGATTGGTTCAGCAGCAATTCATGAAACGCCTCGTATCCAAGACTTGGAAGTTTAGATGCCACCATACCCCATAATCCAATATTGTTCCTTTTACCTTTTTCGTTTTAACGGGCACGTTTACCAAATCCTGATGCCCCGACATTTTTCCTTACTGATCCTGAGCGGCGCGATGCTCGCCCTCACCGGTTGCGCCCTAGACGAACCGTCTGTCTCCCGTCAACCAGCCCAGCAGGCCTCCGCTGCTCCGCTTGAGGTCGCCCCATCGGCCCCCCGCTCCCTCTGGCCCTCGGATACACCCCCAATCAAGGCGGTCTCCGCAATCCTGATCGACGCTTGCACGGGCAGGACTCTCTACGAGAAGAACGCCGACGCACCGCGTCAGGTTGCCAGCACCCAGAAACTCGTCACCGGACTGATTGTGGCGGAACAGGATCCCCTCGATACCCCCGTGAGGATCGCGCCAGAGGACACCCGGGTCGAACCGACCAAGGTCGGGCTGCGCACCGGAGAAACCTACCCTCGCCGCCAATTACTCTGCGCAATGATGGTCAAGAGCGCCAATGACTGCGCCGCCGCCTTGGCTCGCACCCACTCCGGAAGTATCGCGGCCTTTGCCGAGGAGATGAACGGGATCGCCCGCCGCTGCGGCGCCACCTGCTCGCGCTTCGTCAATCCCCATGGCCTGCCCGCCTCACAGCACTCCACGGCGCGCGACATGGCGCGCATCGCCTTCCGCGCCTACCGCAATCCCGACCTGCGTCAAGCCATGGCCCTGCGCTCCTACTGCTTCCACTATGCGAACGGGCGCCTTTGCTTCCTCGATCCCACCAACAAGCTGCTGCGGATCTCTCCCTGTTACAACGGCATGAAGACGGGCTACACCGAAAGCGCCGGCAAGTGCCTCATCACCAGCTACAGCAGGGGAGGCCGCGAACTGATCCTCGTCCAACTCGGCAGCCACGCCCCTCAGATCTTCAACGACGCCCAGAACGTCATCGCTTGGGCGGAAACCAAGTAGTTGGAATCCGTGGCGTTCCGAGGCTTCGCCCTAACAGTCTAATAGCCTTCAGCCTACCCCCTACTTAGGCCTTCCACTTGATGCTGCAACCTAGGGCGCCAGCCCAGGGCTCCGGCACGGAGCGTCCCTCAGCCACCGCCTCCAGCGCCGAGCGCAGGTCATCACCGGTGAGCGGTTGCCCGTTACGGGGACTGCTTGCATCCAGACGACCGCGATAGGCAAGCTTGCGATCCTTGTCGAAAAGGAAGAAGTCAGGCGTGCAAACAGCCGTATAAGCACGGGCCGTCTCTTGCGTGGCGTCAAAGAGCACTGGAAAGGGAAGCTCGTTCTCCTCGGCCATCGTGCGGAGATTTTCCGGTGAATCGTCCGGGTAAGCTACCGGATCATTCGCGCTGATGCCGATGGTCGAGATCCCGGCTGGAAAGTATTCCTGCGAGAGATCGCAGAGCATGCCTCTCACATGCACGACATAGGGACAGTGGGCGCAAAGGAACACAACCAGCGTTCCGGAGGGTCCGACCAATTCGTCTAACGAGCGGACAAGCCCGGAACAGACATCGGGAAGTGAAAAATCAGGAGCTGGAGCGCCTGCAGGAAGAAGATCGGTGAAATCGGTGGAGAGGGTGGCCATAAAAAAATTATGAAGGATGAAGGATGAATGATGAAGCATGAACCAAGCCCGTTGGAACGGGCGCGGAAGACTGCCGGAGGCAGTCCCGCAGGGGTGGCACGGTCCGCCGGGAGGCGGATGCCATCAATTATGAATGAAAAAGCAGGCCTGCACGCTAGGATCAGCAGCCCATGACCACGGGACTCGACGCGCTTCTTATCACGGGTACGCCCGTGCTCGTGCTCGCGCCGATGCAGGATGTGACCGACCGGGCTTTCTGGGAGCTAATGACCCGTTATGGAGGGGCGGATCTCTACTACACCGAGTATTTCCGGGTCTATCCCACCTCGCGTCTCGACAAGCCGATACTCGAATCGATCACGCGCAATCCGACGGGACGCCTCGTCGTCGCCCAGATGATCGGCAACGACATCCCCTCCCTGGTCCGTTCGGCCAAGGAACTCCAACAACATCCTGTCGCGGCCATCGATCTGAACCTTGGCTGCCCCGCACCGGTCGTCTATCGGAAATGTGCTGGCGGCGGACTCCTTCGTGACCTGCCACGCGTCGATGGAATTCTCGGTGCACTACGGGAGGCGATCCCGGGAAAGTTCACGGTTAAGACGCGCCTCGGATTCGACGATGAGCGGACTCTCGAGACACTCCTTCCTCTCTTCCGTAAGCATGCGGTCGATCTCGTCACGGTCCACGGGCGCACGGTGCTCCAGATGTACCGCGGCGGCATCCGTAACGATCTGATCGCTCTGGCCGCACGGGAACTCTCCTGCCCGGTCATCGCCAACGGAAATGTCTCGACCCCGGAGGACGCGGCGAAGGTTCTCAACTCAACGGAGGCGGCCGGCCTCATGATCGGCCGCGGTGCGGTTCGTAACCCATGGATCTTTTCCCAGATCCGGGAGCATCTGGTGAACAAGCCCGTCACTCTGCCGACAGGACGCGAGGTGCTCGCCTATGTCAGCGATCTCTACGATACGGTCTGCACGCCCGATGTCCCCGACCCGAAGCAGGTGCACAAGATCAAGAAATACGCCAATTTCCTCGGCGAGGGAATCAGACCCGACTTCCTCCATGACGTACGGCGCGTGACGACCAAGGCTGAGTTCTTCGCTCTCTGCGAACGCCATCTCGACCATGATAGGCCGATGACGCTGAAGCCAGCACTGCAAGGCCTTTAGGCTGAACCAAGCTCCTGGAAAGGAGCGCGGAAGACTACGACGAAGTCGTAGCCCAGAGGGCGCCACGGCTTCCCGGGAGGGAAGTGGCGTCAATACTATTAGGCTGTTAGGATAAACCGAACCTGACACCGAAAGCGGCCATGCGAAAACAAGAGATGCGATTCAGTCCATCTTGGACGATGCTATTCTTTTCAATTTTTTCAACTCTGACCTAACAGCCTTCAGCCTAATCACCTCCGTCCCACCGCATGTTCGAAATCAAGCGCCGTGAAAAAATGGTCGAGCGGGCCCTGCTCGTCGGCGCCTACCCAACCCCGGCGGACAAGGCCGATGCGGAAGATCTGCTTGAGGAGTTGGGGGAGCTAGTGCGGACGCTCGGCGTCCCGGTGGCCGAGAAGATGGCGGTCCATAGCCGCGAGCCCCAGGCACGCTACTTCCTTGGATCGGGCAAGGCGGAGGAGATCTGCGAGCATGCGCGGGAGATCGGCTGCGACGTCATCATCTTTGACAACGAGTTGACCCCCGCCCAGCAGCGCAATTGGGAAAACCTCTCCAAGATCACCGTCATCGACCGCCAGGAGGTGATCCTTGATATCTTCGGAGCGCGTGCCCAGACCAAGGAGGCAAAGCTTCAGGTCGATCTGGCCCGCATGAACTACTCACTGCCGCGACTCACCCGCGCCTGGGGCCACCTTGGCAAGCAAGGTGGAGGCATCGGCTCCAAGGGCGAAGGCGAAAGTCAGCTCGAACAAGATAAACGCAAGATCCGCGGACAGATGGACCGTCTCAGGCGAGACCTCGTCGAGGTGCGACGCAACCGCGCCAACCAGCGTAAGGATCGCAAGCGCGCACCGGTGCCTAACGCCGCAATCGTCGGCTACACCAACGCGGGCAAGTCCTCCCTCCTGCGTCGCCTCACCGGGGCGGACGTCCTCGTGGAGAACGCCCTCTTCGCCACGCTCGACACGACGACACGCAAGATCAACCTCCCCAACCGCCGACCTCTCCTGCTCACCGACACCGTCGGTTTCATCCGGAAGCTTCCCCACCAGCTCGTCGAGTCGTTCAACGCCACGCTCGAAGAGGCGGTCATGGCCGATTTCCTCGTCCACCTACTCGACGCCTCGCACCCGCGTGTTCTCGAGTTCCATGCGACGACGATGCATGTGCTTGAGGATCTCGGAGCCGATGCCAAGAAGACGCTCACCGTCTTCAATAAGGTCGACCGCGTGGAGGACCCGATGACCAAGGCGATGCTCCGCAACGCTCATCCCGATGCCCTCTTCGTCTCCGTTCACTCGGGCGAGGGGCTCGACGCACTCGTGGCACGACTCGCCGAGTTCGTCGGGGAGGAAAACAGTGAGCTTCTTCTCGAGATCCCTCATGACCGGAGCGACCTCGTCGCCCGGCTTCACCGCGAGGGAGTCATCCACGAGACGGAGTATCTCGAGGCGGTCACCCGGATCCGCGCGACGGTGCCACCTCGTCTCCGCGAGTCGATCTCGCCATTTGCCGTCGTCTGAGTGGCGGAATCGTCACGGGGGCAGGCTGGTTTCCTGCTTCCCCACTGACTCCCTTCCCGTGCTAGTGTGACTGACCATCCGATGAGCGACGACTCCAAAGCCCCCGCCGACCTTTCCAGCCTCGGCACCGACCTGACCGAAATGTTCCGCCCCTCCTGGACAAAGGAGGGAGGGCAACCCGCGAACACCTCCCGCCTTGCTGCCTCGTTTGGTGATGAGGAGGGCGACCGTTCCCGCCATGCCGGACGAGGCCCGAAGCGCGACGACCGGTCTGGAAGGGATCGCGGCCCGAGGCCCGAGCGCTCAAGCGGAGACCGTGACCGTGGACCCCGTCGTGACGGGCGCGGAGGACCGCGTGGCAAGGATGGCGGACGCCGCGACGAACGCGGGCCGCGCAGGCATGAGGAGAGAGTCCCCCGCGAACCCGCCGCACCTCCTGCGGCGCTGGAAGGCTGGAAGCTCGACCTGATTCCCGAACCCGCAGCCATCGAGGGTATCGCCAAGCAAGTTCGCTCCCGCGCCAAGGCCTATCCCCTCTTCGAGCTCTCACGCCTGATCCTGAAACTCTCCGATCGCTACTCGGTTAAGCTGACCCCTCTCTCAGAGGAGACGCACGGCTTGTTCCAAGCCAAGCTCGACGGATCGCTCTGGAACAGCCGCAAGGAAGCCGTTGATCACCTCCTCTCCGAGCACCTCGGGAAATTTTACCGCCGAACGACCGTGGCGACGGAACCACCCAAGGGAGCCTTTACCGTCGTGGCCCAGTGCGGCATGAGCGGAGTCCTGCTCGGCCCTCCCAACCACCACGAGTACACCTCCAAGGTGATCGCCCTGCACGGGTCCAAGTTCCGGAACATGCCGTTCGAGGTCTTCAAGTCGCGCATCAAGATGGTGCGCGACGAGGCGCTCATCGAGCAGTGGAAGACCGAGCAGTCGACCAAGACCGTTTACACACCCGTCGTTCCCAGTGAAGAGGAGCAGGTTGCTCAGGCAGCCGTTGCATCTAACGATCAAGTCGCAGAGGAACCGGTAGTGGAGACATCCTCTTCCACCGAACCAGCCGAGGCCACGACTGAAGCCTCTCTTTCCACCGAAGAGACAGCACCTGACGCAGAGGAAACCACCGCCGAAGCCGCTGCTCCCGCCGAGGAGGCCGCGCCGACAGAAACCGAATCCGCTCCTTCCGAGGGAGAAGCTGTCGAACCTTCGGAGGAACCAGCCGCAGACTCATCTTCGGAAACCAAAGGCCTGAGCTTTGAAGAGATCACCGCCGACTTCCTGGCCAACCACGCCGAGAACGAGATCGAACCGGCTTCCGGTGTACTCAGCATTTCGGGACGTGTTGCCCTCCACGGATCGACCAAGCTTCTGCGTGAGCTTCTCCTGCGCCACCTCCGAGAACTTGATCGTTTCCCTCTCACTCTCGCCCAGGCCGTCGGGAAGGAGTTGACCTCACAGGGTCTTCAGCTCTTCAAGTCTCACAAGAAAATCATTCATGTCTCGATGGCGCGTCCGCGTTATCTCGACCGACAGACCACGCCGATCAGCGAGAATTTCAAAGCCATTCTGGAGTACCTCGAGGCTCATCCCAACCAACGCCGTGACAAGCAGTGGAACGCACTCCTTACCATTCGCACCGGTATTCCCCTCCGACCTGCCAAGACTGAGCCCGTCGGAGTCGTGCAGACCGAGGAGACGGAAGCAGCAGCAGCCGCAACCTCCTCCTCTACTCCGGTCATTTCCGACGAGGAGGTGAAAAAGCACGAGCAGGCGCTCGGAGCCGACCTCCTCTGGCTCCTGCACCAGGGTCATGTGATCGATTTCGCAATGGGCAACCTGCAGGCGGCCACCCCGCCAAAGCCTCAGCCGCAAAAGAAGGAAAAAGCTGCCCCGGTTTCCGAGGAAGCCTCCATGGATGAAACCCTCACGGGTGACGCCGGCGCGGTGCAGACCGGCGGATCCGCGGCGAGCCCCGCAGATCAGTCCAAGGATGTGATCCATGAACCGGCCCTCCATCACGAACCGCTCGAGATTCCAGCAGGAACTGTGACACCTCCCCCAACGGAGGATTCGGGTCAGGTCCTCCCGAATTGACCGTGGCCTCGCTCTACGAGTCTCCGAAGCTGTTGGGGGAATATCTCCTCCTTCATTACGGAAGCGTGGAGGAGATAGGTATTGAGGCGCTGCCCGTCGATCAGGTCGTTTTCAAAAAGCCCTTTCCACTCCGCTGCGTTCAGCACCTTCTGGACACCAATCTCCTTCCGGGCGAATCCACCGCCCTGGAACTCGGATGTTCCGTGGGAGCTGCAGCCTTTGAATTGGCACGAACCTGTGCACACGTTGAGGCAAGCGACTACTCGGATTCCTTCATCAACGCTGCGGAACGACTGAAGCAAGAAGGCAGGCTGGATGCCATCCGAGTCCAGCAGGGAGATCGTACCGAACCCTTTACGGCGGTAGTGCCGCCCGATATCGACCGCTCCCGTGTCTCTTTCTCGGTTCAGGATGCCACGGCTCTGCCGGAACCGCTCGGCCCCCTCGATGTGGTGCTTGCCGCCAATCTCATCTGCCGCCTTCCTGATCCAGAGGCCCTTCTCAAGCGATTCACCGATCTCGTGAAGCCGGGCGGGCAACTCCTGCTCACCACCCCTTTCACCTGGTTGGAGGAATTCACGCCGCGCGACCGCTGGATCGGCGGAACAACCACGGGACCCTCGAGCGAGGAAGAGCTGACACGACGTCTCTCCCCGCACTTCCGGTTGCATCGCCGCGTTGATCTGCCATTCCTGATCAGGGAGCATGAACGCAAATACCAGCTCGGCATCGCCCTCGGAACCTCCTGGATCCGCCAATAATCCGGCGCCCGATCCCGTCGCTGATCCCGTGAATTGGGAAGCGCGTTATGTCGCCGGGGATACCCCGTGGGACAAGGGTTGTGCCGCTCCTCCCCTCACCGACTTTCTGGCACGCCATCCCATCTCCGGTCGTGTGCTCGTCCCGGGATGCGGTCCCGGACACGATGTCCGCGCGATTTCATCGAAAGGAGCCGAGGTCACGGGACTCGATCTCTCGGAGACAGCACTTCGTTTCGCACGGGATTTTCCTACTGCAGGGTCCGAGATCTACGAACAAGGGGATCTCTTTGCTCTCCCCAAGGAATGGGAGGGTCAATTCGATTGGGTCTTTGAGCACACCTGTTTCTGCGCAATCCCCCCCGAGAGACGGGCTGATTATGTCAGTGCAGTTTCCCGGGTCCTGAAACCGGGTGGGCATTACCTCGCAATTTTCTTTCTCGATCCGGGCGTCGAGCAGGGCCCTCCTCATGGTGCCAATCGCGAGGAGATCGAGCACCTATTCAAAGGCTCATTTGAATTGATCGAGGAATGGCTTCCCTCCTCAGCATTTGAAGGACGCGAGGGGCAAGAAATCTGTCAGCTTAGACGGAGACGCCCATGACCGATTGCTGTTCCCAACATCACGGGAAGAAGTCCGCACTGTCCACCGTCCCCGAGGGTACGCTTTTCACCTGCCCGATGCATCCGGAGGTGCTCGCGGATCGAGTTGGTGATTGCCCCAAGTGCGGGATGCCGCTGGAGCCCCTGATTCCGGATGGAGGAGAGGATCGAGAGTCCGCCTTGATCGGGAGGCGTACGCTGATCGCGGCACTACTGAGCCTACCTCTGTTTGTAATCGCCATGGCTCCGATGGCAGGCATCCATCTCATCCCCGAGGCACTCTCTGGTTGGGTAGAGCTGATTCTCTCGCTACCGGTGCTGTTCTGGTGCGGTGCACCCATCTGGGCAAAGGGACTCGCCTCCTTCGCAAGGAGAAGCCTCAACATGTTCTCACTCATCGTTCTCGGGACGGGAGCGGCTTTCCTGCAGAGCGTGGCTACCCTGATTGTTGGGCACGGATCGCACGGCCTCTATTTTGAGGCGGCCTCCACGATCATGGTGCTTGTCCTGCTCGGTCAATGGCTTGAGGCACGCGGACGGGCCCGGGCCGGCTCCTCGCTGCGTGAACTGCTCGACCTGACACCCCCGAAGGCGCTCCTCGTCACTCCGGAAGGCGACCGCGAGGTTTCTGTTGCGACACTCCGCCCCGGTGATCTGCTCCGCATTCTTCCCGGCGAAAAAATTCCGGCAGATGGCACAATCACCGAGGGATGGAGCTCGGTCGATGAATCGATGCTCACCGGTGAGCCGCTACCCGAGGAGAAGCAGACGGGATCACGGGTCTCGGCCGGGACGTTGAATCGACAGGGGAGTTTTCTGTTCCGTGTCGACTCTGCAGGTGCCGGAACTCTCCTCTCGGGCATCATCGCCACCGTGGCGCAGGCACAGCGCAGCCGTGCACCCGTCCAGCAGTTGGCCGATCGGGTTGCCTCGGTTTTTGTTCCCGTCGTGCTGGGACTTTCGGTCATCACCCTGATCTGCTGGATCTTGCTCGCCGGTGATTGGGAAATGGGACTCCGATCGGCTGTCTCGGTACTCCTTATCGCCTGTCCCTGCGCGCTGGGTCTGGCGACCCCGATGGCGCTCATGGTAGGCATCGGGCGGGCGGCACGGCACGGCATCCTCGTACGTGACGCAGCCTCACTCCAGAACCTCTCCGCCGCCACCCTGCTTGCCCTCGACAAGACGGGCACCCTCACGGCAGGGAGGCCGGAACTCTCCGACATCCATC
This sequence comes from Pseudomonadota bacterium, assembly GCA_009928265.1. Classification (GTDB taxonomy): domain Bacteria; phylum Verrucomicrobiota; class Verrucomicrobiia; order Chthoniobacterales; family UBA6821; genus UBA6821. The sequence continues at coordinate 21,081 of RFPR01000007.1, forward strand.
CCCTTGACCCTTTCACGGAGCCAGAACTCCTATCGCTCACCGCCTCGACTGAACGGGGTAGTGAGCACCCGCTTGCGCGTGCGATCATGCGTGCCGCGGAGAAGCGGGGTATCCCAACCAACACCGTCACCGACTTCACCGCCTGGCCCGGAGGCGGCATCTCCGCGCGAATCGATGGCAAAGAGATCCTGATCGGCAGTCTCTCGTTCCTGATCGGACGCGGGATTGCCACTGGAGATCTCGAATCGATCGCCGCGCAAACTTCCACAGGACTGATTGCCGTTGGCATGGAGGGAAAGCCCGCCGGGATTCTCACCGTCGAGGACACGATCCGCCCCTCCGCCCCGACGCTGATCGCGGAACTTCGATTACTAGGCATCACGGCCGCCATGCTCACAGGGGATCGTGAGGAGACGGCCCGGACTGTGGCGTCACAACTCGGAATCACTCTCTGGAAAGCCGGATGCTCGCCGCAGGAGAAAGCGGAGCAGCTCCGCACATGGGCGGCCGATGGCTACCGCACCGCCATGGCAGGTGACGGAATCAATGATGCCCCAGCGCTGGCCATCGCCTCGGCCTCGATCGCCATGGGAGCCGGTTCCGACATCGCTAAGGAAACCGCAGGGCTTGTTCTTCTGCGCCCCTCACTCGAGGGAATCGTGGCCTCGATCCGCCTCAGCCGCGTGATCCTCAGGACGATCCGCCAGAATCTCCTCTTCGCCTTCGGCTACAACATCCTCGGGATCCCGATCGCCGCCGGAATTCTCTACCCATTCTTCGGGATCCAACTCAGCCCCATGATCGCCGCAGCGGCGATGAGCCTCAGTTCCGTCTCCGTGATCACCAACTCCCTGAGGTTGCGACAGATGAGATTCTAGGAGTTGAGACTCCGGAGGAGTCGATAGGGATAAATCCCCGTCACATGCCCATCCGCCCACTTCAGGCTCAATCCATATCCACCGACAAAGTCGTAGCCCTTCAACTCATGGCGGCCGGGTTTGATCTCCTTGGCCGGCCGATCACCCCGCCCCATCACGTCAGGTTCGCCGTTGCAGACGGCACAAGGGCAGGCCTCGCGGAGTTTTTCGAGAGACAGAAACTGCTCCACTCCATCTGACCAGGAGAGAGCCAGTTCGCTCCCACACGGAACCACGGCTACGAGTTTCAAGGCTTCGGTCATCAGGTTCTACCTAACAGACTAACAGTATTGACGCCACTTCCCTCCCGAGAAGCTGTGGCGCCCTACGGGCTACGACTGCGTCGTAGTCTTCCGCGCTCCTTCCCAGGAGAGCTTGGTTCAGCCTAACAGGCTTCCCGCTCAGCTCTTGAGGAGCGTCATCACGGCCTTCTGCGCATGAAGGCGGTTCTCGGCCTGCTGGAAGATCGCATTGGCGTGGGCCTCGAAGACCTCGGCGGTGATTTCTTTGCCGCGGTAGGCGGGAAGGCAGTGGAGGACATGAGCCCCCGGTGCCGCGGCCGCGAGGACACGGTCGTTGATCTGATAGCGGGCGAACTGGGCGGCGCGGTGCTCAGCCTCCTCTTCCTTGCCCATGCTGACCCAGACGTCGGTGTAGAGGATGTCAGCTCCACGTGCGGCCTCCTCGGGATCCTCGGTGATCGTGACAGTGGCATTGGCGCGGGCAAGGAGTTCGGCGGGAGGACGGTAGAGATCGGGGCAAGCGAGGCGAAGTTCGAAGCCGAGCCGAGCGGCGGCCCAGATCCAAGAACGACCCATGTTGCAGTCGGCATCGCCGATGAAAGCGAGCTGGAGCCCATCCAGAGAGCCTCGAAGTTCTTCGATGGTGAGCAGGTCGGCGAGGATCTGGCAGGGATGCTCCTCGTCCGTGAGGGCATTGATGGTCGGGATCCCCGAGAGGCGCGCGAAGGTCTCGATGTCGGACTGTTTGAAGGTCCGGATGACCGCGCCTTGGAGCATGCGTCCCAGCACGCGCGCGGTGTCCTCGATGGGCTCTCCACGTCCCAACTGGATCTCGCTGGAGGAGAGGAAGAGGGCTTCTCCGCCGAGTTCGCGGATGCCGACCTCAAAGCTGACCCGGGTGCGGGTGGAGGACTTGGAAAAGAGGAGTCCCCAGCATTCGCCAGCAAGCGGCTTGGAGTTCTCGCGGCCACGATCCGCCTTGAGCACGTGGGCCAGGCGGACAATCTCGAGGATTTCCGTCGGTTTCAGCGACTCGATGGAGAGAAGATGCTTCATGGGAAACAGCGATCTATGGCCCAAGAATCGTCGGATGCCAAGGGAAGATCCCCCGTTCAGGCGACCTGTCGGCGCCTGCGAAGGGAACTAAGCAACGTGGCAGCGAGAGCGGTGGCCGTCACCGCAAGGCAGCCATGGGCAAAGAGGTCTCCATGGAGGGTGTAGAAGGTCGGCACCGGATTCTTCGGAACGTCGATCTCGGCCTTCAGGATTCCCTCGATAAAGGGATCGCCGCCAGGACCATGGAGTTCCTGGATGATCCGACCGAATCGATCCACCATGCAGGTGATCCCGGTGTCAGCCACACGCAGGAGAGGCAGCCCGGTCTCAACGGTGCGTAGGCGTGCGTTGGCGAGATGCTGGCGGGTACCTACGGAATGCTCAAACCAGCCATCGTTGGTCAATGTCACCAGCAACTGAGCCCCGAGTGCCGCAGTCCGCCGGGTCTGGTCGCCGAGCGTGTCCTCGAAGCAGATGAGAGGGCCGAGCTTCACTGGACGGTTAACCATCTCCAGCAGGGCCGGTCCTTTGCCCGGATCGAAGTCGTAGGGAACCTCCTTGCGCTCGATCCAGGCAATGAGCGGAAAGCTTTTCCGGAACGGGACAAACTCTCCGAAGGGGACGAGATGGACCTTGCTGTAGATCTGCGAGGAAGTGGCATGCTCTGTCAGCAGGATCGCGGAGTTATAGTCGCCCCTTGGATTAGCCTCGTAGTGGACGCTGCCGATCAGGAAATCAGCCCTCGATTTCTCTGCCAGTTGCTTCACTTGGGCAAAGGTGATTTCGTCCAGGAGCAGAGGACGGGGGGTTGCGGCTTCGGGCCAGACAATCAGGTCAGGATCACCCTTCAGGGCCTCACGGCTGAGTCGGAGATAACGCGTGAGGATCGAATCCTCCTTATTCTTATCCCAGTAGTCGTAAACGGGGATATTTCCCTGAAGGCCCGACACGCGAAGGGGTAGCGAGGGAATGCGCGCTGCTGTGATGACCCTCACCCCGTGGCTGAACACGAGGACGATCAGAAAGACCACCGCAAAAAAGTCGAAATGAGGCCGCGGCCTGCCGGTACGGATCTCCCGGCGTAGGCGCTCGATCGTGATCGCTGCGATCGCCGAGGATAGGACGCAGAGGAAGGTAAGTCCGGAGGTTCCCGTAACGGAGGCGATCTGGGAGAGAGGGATGTTACCTCCGAGTGCGACGCCGAGGGAGTTCCACCCGAACCCGCTGAAGAGGGTCCCGCGTAGCCACTCGAACGCCGTCCAAGAGGCGGCAGCGAGCAGCGCAACCAGGAGGTTCCGGATTGAGCCGAGCCACGTCCGCGCGGGATCCTGCCCCATGCCCAGGGGACGTAGGATCATTCCCGCGAAGAGACCCCATAGTCCGTGGTAGACGGCGAGGATCGCGCAGAGGGCGATCCAGCCGGCGACAGTCACTGTGGTGATCCAGAACAGGGAAATGAGAAAACCAGTCATGCCGGCAACCCAGCCCAGCAGGAAACAGCGGCGCGCACGCAGACCCATTCCTTCCGAAAGTGGAAGCATCCAAACCGCCCAGCAAAGCGGCGCGAGGGAAATCCACGGCAACCACGAAAGGATTCGCTCCGGTAGGGAGGTAAAGCAGGCACCTGTCAGTGCGCCCGAGAGCAGTGCCAATGCCCAGGGCAAAAGGGCTACGCCTCGGAACGGCTTATACGTCCCGTCCTCCGAAGAGACTTCCCTCATCGGGCCGAGGGGGAGGGCGATGCGAGCATCTCGGGAGGAATCGACATATCGACCGTGACCACGCACGCGGCTCCGGCGGGGAGGTAGTGATGGGGCTTGCCCGGTTCACCTGCTGGCCTGCCGGCATTACCGACGTCACCGGTCACCGAAATCATGATGCTGGCTGGATTGGTCTCGGATCCGACCGATAAGATGCGGCCGGCAATCAAGGTCTTGTCGTTGCCGACGGTGATCCGGGCTGCCATGCCGGGGCGCATGCGGGAGGCCTCACCGGCAGTAAACTGGGCAGAGATCCGGCTCTCCGGCCACATGTTCTGAAGAACCGTCGCCTCGGTACTGGTTAAGACCTGTGTGCGATAGTTGCGCGAGGTCAGCCAGGTGCCGAGCACACAAAGAGCGATCAGGCCAACCACCAGAATCCAACCGGAACGAAGCGAGGTTTTGGAGGACATCGTCACGGGGCGGCCGGGGCCTGCGTCGACGCCCCCTTGAGGTCAGTAGCCTTGGGCGGCAGCATGATGTTGCTCGGCATAAACTTGGGATTCTTCTTTTTCTGCGATTTGGAATTCTCCTGACCCATGACAGGGTAGGCGTTCACGAAGCGCGCCGCCTCGATCATGGTCAGGCCCTGAGGAATGCAGAAGAGCCCGTCGCGGACGGGCTTGTCGACGATGACGTCGGTGACCTGACGGCCGTTGACCATAACCGCCAGCACGTTATTGCGACCCATCCGCTCGAGAGAATACTGGGTGAGAAGGTTGGCCCCGTGCGGATCGAGTCGCAGGTAGATGCCGAAGCTACCGTCCGCCGCGCGGAAGGGATAGACGGACTTGATGTCGTGCTCGGAGAGGAGGGGCATGATCGAGAGGGCGGCCCTGCGGCCATCGATCAGGACAACCGGCACCGTGAATTTCTCGCCCTCCTCCGCCCCGCCCTCGCCGTGAATCCTGACGGAGAGGACATCCTTCTTCTTGTTGGAGGTACCGGCATGCGCCGGTAACATCCCGTATACCAAGAGTGCAAGCGAGAGGAGTGCCGGAAACGGAAGCCGCATGATGCTGGGAGAGTAATGTGGCGGGATAACATTTGCAACCGATGCCCCGGTCGGGTTACGCCTCATGGATGTCCCGGTCCGCTTGCCTCCTGATCGCCGCCCTGCTTCTTGCCGCCGCGCATTCTACTCGCGCCCAGCAGCAAAGTGTCGGCCCCATCGATACGGGTGCAGTCGTACCCCCGGCCCTCGCACAGCCCACTCCGCCACCGGCGCCCGATCCCGTAAGCGGCACCGACTCCCTGATTCCTCCCTCCCAAGGCGCCCCGACACCCGGACCGGAAAGCCTGACACGGACAGCAGCACCCTCCGCCGCGCCCAAGCTCCCCGGTCGCGTGAATGACCAGACGACCCAGACAAAGGTTCCTTACGCGGAACCCGTGCGCAAAAGCGAACTCCAGGCGATCGCCGTGAAGCCGCCTCCGAACGACAGTCCCTTCTTCATCGAGCGCCAGGAGGCTCGGGAAGCAGCCGCCCAGGCGGGCCGTGAAGGGTACGGGATGTATGTCCCCAAGCCGCCCCATCCTCCGGTCGGACAGCAGGTCAAAAAGTTTTTCCAAGGGTTCTTCGGCCACGGGAAAAAATCGGGCGCAGCCGGCAACCCTGCGCCGATGACACTCACGGTCGATCCTTCCGACATCTCGCTCTCGCAGACTTCCGAACTGGATGTCTCGCTGAAAATCTCCAACGCTCGGAAGCATGAGATCGAGCTCACTTATCCTGACAATCAACGACTCGAAATCCTCATTAAGGACTCCTCGGGTAACATCGTGAGCCGCTGGTCTGAGGACCGTGCCTTCGACGGACAGGAAGGCTTCACCGAGATCAATCCCGACGAATACGTCATCTACGCCGAACATATTTCAACAGCCAAGATGAAGGCCGGACAGACCTACGCGATCGAAGCCTCACTCGCCAATCAGGAGGGCTTCACCACCAGCACAAGGGTCACGCCGAGGCCCTGACTCACTAGGGGGTAGGAGAGGGGTCCGAAAATCCCGATGCCCTGTAACCCATTCCCGGTTACCTATTTCGAGTAGCGAAATACTTCCGCGTCGCCCGGTGACGCGCGGCAAACATTGCAGCGAAGACCAGCCTCATCACGGTCGCGTTCAAGAGTCGGCCCAGAAGACCGAAGGGGAGAGCGTACTCCACCCTATCCGTCATGAGTGTGCCTCCCGGCGCCTTGGCAAAAAGGTGATGATGCCGCCAATGACGAAAGGGGGACTTACGCGCCCCATCGACCAGACGGGAGCAGGGAACGGCTTCGTCCCAGTATCCGATCCACTCCAGCGGCAGGCCAAACTGACTGACCCGCAGGCGGAACTCTTCCCCCACACGTGCCGGCATGGTGCATTCGACCTTCTCCACGCGTAGCGAGGGGGGCGAAATCTTCACGATGTTGCGGGGATCCTCGTGAAAGGCGTAGACCTCCTCAGGCGGTGCGGTAAGCAGGATACTTCTCTCAAAAAGGGAGTGCGAAGGGGTCATGCTGTAAGGCGATCAGAAGCAGAGACCGTCGGCGACACCGAAAAAATCGTTGCCAATCATGCGCTGGGACTTTACTCGTGCTCGGGTATCCGATAACCACAACCACCATGTCTGAAAAAACCATCGAAGAAAAAGTCCGTGACATCATCGTCGAGCAACTCGGCGTGACCGCGGAGCAAGTCACCACCAACGCCTCGTTCATCGAGGATCTCGGAGCCGATTCCCTCGACACCGTCGAGCTCGTCATGGCCTTTGAGGAAGAGTTCGGCGTGGAAGTCCCCGACGAGGATGCCGAGAAGCTCCAGAAGGTCGGCGACGTGGTGAAGTACATCGAGGAGAAGCAGGGCAAGTAAGCCCCCTTTTCATCGTCCCCTTTGCAGGACGCCGCATCCCTCACGGGGTGCGGCGTTCTCTTTTTTCCAGAGGTCTCCGAAGGCAAGGCACATCTCGCCGGAGAAAGAGACTTGCCGAGAAGCCGCGTTTCGGGGATTTTCAACCTCCCTTCGTTGAAACGGGCTTACGGCTAAGTAGCTCAGTTGGTAGAGCA